>JAKQYE010000206.1 GCA_023356605.1 Trichodesmium sp. MAG_R02
AAGGTTACCCTTATAGACTAATACATTCAATATTTGGGAGAGAATGGGAAGGGAAAATCAGTCAGAATTCCAATTCTACGAGCTCCACAAAATGATTGATAATTATTAGGGATAACCATCCCTCCATTACATTCGGCTCTCATGAAATTTAAGGATTGATTATGGAAAAATTATTGAGCGGCTCCTCTGCAACCTAGACCAGGGTAGAGTACTTCAGTGAGAGAAAATAGTATGATTTTTTGGGGTTGAATAAGTAATCATATATAAAGGCAAGGTTACCCTTATAGACTAATACATTCAATATTTGGGAGAGAATGGGAAGGGAAAATCCGCCAGAATTCCAATTTTACGAGCTCCACAAAATGATTGATAATTATTAGGGATAACCATCCTTCCATTACATTCGGCTCTCATGAAATTCAAGGATTGATTATGGAAAAATTATTGAGCGGCTCCTCTGCAATAAGGACCAGGGTAGAGTACTTCAGTGAGAGAAAATAGTATGATTTTTTGGCGTTGAATAAGTAATCATATATAAAGGCAAGGTTACCCTCATAGACTAATACTATCAAAATTTGGGAGAGAATGGGAAGGGAAAATCCGCCAGAATTCCAATTTTACGAGCTCCACAAAATGATTAAGAATTATTGGGGATGGCGATCGCTCCATTATATTCAGCTCTCATGAAATTCAACGATTGATTACGGAAAAATTATTGAGGGGTTTCTCTGCAATAAGGACCAGGGCAGAGTACTCCGACCAGACAAAATAGTATGATTTTTTTGGCGTTGAATAAGTAATCATATACAAAGGCAAGGTATCCCTCATAGACTAATACTATCAAAATTTGGGAGAGAATGGAAGGGGAAAATCTGCTGGAATCCCAATCTTAGGAGCTCTACAAAATGATTGGCAATTATTGGAGATGGCGATCGCTCCATTATATTCAGCTCTCATGAAATTCGAAGAATAAGTAATCATATACAAAGGCAAGGTTCCCTTGTAGACTAATACTATCAAAATTTCGGAGAGAATGGGAGGGGAAAATCCGCTGGAATCCCAATCTTAGAAGCTCCACAAAATGATTCGGAATTATTAGGGATGCCCATCCCTCCATTCTATTTAGCTCTTATGAAATTCAAGTATTGATTATGGAAAAATTATTGAGGGGTTCCTGTGCAGTATAGACCAGGACAGAGTACTCCGACCAGAGAAAATAGTATGATTTTTTTTTGCGTTGAATAGGTAATCATATATAAAGGCAAGGCTACCCTCATAGACTAATAAAACTATCAAAATTTGGGAGAGAATAGGAGGGGAAAATCCCCTGGAACTCCAATCTTAGGAGCTCCACAAAATGATTCCTAATCATTAGGGAAGTCTATCGCTCCATTATATTTAGCTCTCATGAAATTCAAGGATTGATTATGGAACAATTATTGAGGGGCTCCTATGGAATAAGGACCGGGGTAGAGTACTTCAGTGAGAGAAAATAGTATGATTTTTTGGCGTTGAATAAGTAATCATATATAAAGGCAAGGTTACCCTCATAGACTAATACTATCAAAATTTGGGAGAGAATGGGAAGGGAAAATCCGCCAGAATTCCAATATCAGGAGCTCCACAAAATGATTCAGAATTATTAGGGATGTCCATCCCCCCATTGTATTTAGCTCTTATGAAATTCAAGGATTGATTATGGAAAAATTATAGAGGGGTTCCTGTGCAGTTGAGAAAAAATAGTATGATTTTTGGCGTTGAATAAGTAATCATATACACAGGCAAGGTTACCCTCATAGACTAATACATTCAATATTTGGGAGAGAATGGGAGGGAAAACCTGCTGAAATCCTAATCTTAGGAGCCCCACAAAATGATTGGCAATTATTGGAGATGGCGATCGCTCGATTATATTCAGCTCTCATGAAATTCAAGGATTGATTATGTAAAAACTATTGAGGGGTTTCTCTGCAATAAGGACCAGAGCAGAGTACTCCGACCAGACAAAATAGTATGATTTTTTGGCGTTGAATAAGTAATCAGATACAAAAGCAAGGTATTCCTTATAGGCTAATACTCTCAAAATTTGGGAGGGAATGGGAGAGGAAAATCTGCTAGAATTCCAATTTTAGTAGCTCCACAAAATGATTAATAATTATTGGGGATGGCGATCGCTCCATTATATTTAGCTCTCATGAAATTCAAAGAATAAGTAATCATATATAAAGGCAAGGTTCCCTTATAGACTGATACTATCAAAATTTGGGAGAGAATGGGAAGGGAAAATCCCAAAGAAATTCCATTTTCATAAGCTTCACAAAATGATTTACAATTATTAGGAATGCCCATCGCTCCATTATATTCAGCTCTCATGAAATTCAAAGGACTGATTATGGAAAAATTCCTCTCAGGGGTTGATTGAGCTTGGAGCTCCATAGAATAATTCGTAGTAATCTAGATTTGGGTAGGGATAGTTTGGGTGGAGAAGTAGCGATCGCCACTGGAGAACAAAGGAAAAAGGAAAAAAGGGGAAAAGAAAACAGGGGAAGAGCCCTAGGAACGAAAGCCAGAAACCACTGGGGAAGACGAGATGACTCGAAAACCCTCATTGTCAAGGAGTAGTTGTACCAGCACGACAAGCATATTCCCACTGACTCTCGCTGGGTAGTATATAAGCTTTTCCAATTTTTATAGATAGTTTTTGGCAAAATTCAATTGCATCATGCCATGTCACAGTTTCGACTGGACGCTTTCCTCCTTCAGAGCTTTTTCCAAATAGTTTTCTTTCTTTAAAGTGAGAGGGATTTTTGCCCATAATGACTTGATATTGCTCTTGAGTAATGGGGTATTTACTCATATAAAAAGGTTGAAGGAAAACCTTGTGTTGCGGACTTTCATCTTTTGTTCTTCCCTCTTCATTTTCTGGCGAACCCATGAGAAAACTTTCCCCAGGAATATAAACCATTTCTAATTTAATTCCACTACCTAAATCTTCTATTTTTTGCCTCGCACTTCCCTGGGTACGATTAGTAAGATAGTTAGATTTGTCGAAAGTCAAAACTTCAAAAGTAAATAGCTCTCCTTTTTCTAATTATGCTGTTGATCCTTGAAATATTTGGGATGAAGAAATAAACCTTTTTTTTACTTTAGAAGTAGACTGAATTAGCCACAAAATTTCTCCTACATTTTTAAACCTTTTCTTAGTAGCTCCAACAATCATTTTATCCAAGATTTTTCCAACTTCATCCCTCACCAATGACAGTAAATAATCTCGCCATACCCACTCACCTTCAGTCACATCACATAAATTAAAAGGCTCCACTCCGGTTAATAAATGAATACAAGTCACACCCAAACTATAAATATCACTAGCAAAAGTTGCTTTTCCTACTGATTGTTCCGGTGCAACATAGCATCCTGAACCAATAATAGTTCCCGTTCTTTCTAAAGCACTCATAGTCGCATATTTAGCTGCACCAAAATCTACTAGTACTAATTGATTATCTTTCTTTCTCCGAATAATATTCTCTGGTTTAATATCTCGATGAATAACCTGCTTAGAATGAATAAATTCCAACACAGGCAATAAACTTTTTAACAACTCTAAAATTTGACTTTCATTAAAAGCTCCCGAATCTTCTAGTTCCTGGTGTAAGTTTTTACCCTTGATAAACTCTTGTAATAAATACTGTCGATTATCCTGAGTAAAATATGCAAAAAGTTCGGGAATTTATGGATGTATACCTAAACGATCTAAACGTTCAGCTTCTTGAGCAAATAATTCCGCAGCTTTTGATAAAGTTTGAGTTCCTTGTGCTTGAGGAAAAAATTGCTTAATTACACAAAAAGGCTTTGAAGGTTTATATTCATCTACTGCTTCAAAAGTTATCCCAAAACCTCCTTGCCCGATAATTTTTAGAGGGCGATAACGTTCAGCTAAAACTAATTTTTCACCGCAGCTTTGACAGAACTTTATTTCTGGTGGGTTGGGTTTTAAACACCCAGGATTTAAACATTGAGTCATAGTTATTGCAGATTTAATAATATATCATTCAATATCAAAGGTAATACAAATAAATAAGGAAAGACAAGCTCATATATTGACAGTCCTATTTAAGGATTTGAAGTAGGGTTTGGATATCAGACCCCTACCTTAGTTTATAGTATTCAACCTTTAATATTTTGTTTACAAAAAACTCCCTATGATTATTGGAGATTTGATAATGTCACGACTTATGCAGAAGCATTTTGCCTATAGAAGTGTTTTTATTGCGGATCAAAACAGCTGTTAACCCCTACATACCGTGTACAAATTAATATGCATGGGTAAGTTATGAACGTATCATTATATATATAAAAGTCATATAAAGAAACAAATATAGGTAAGAATAGTAGATATTCGCCAGTAGAAAATAGTGCTTAAATATTGATAGTTTTATGTAGTAGTTTTATCTCCAAATCCCCTTTTTCTCATTTTTAACACTACCGAATTTTAAAACTTTATAGTTTTGATGTGTTATAGTTATTGCGTATACGAATTAATCCTAAATGATTTGCGAAAAAGACTGTAGGGGTTTTGTCTCCAGAGCCAATTATTGAAATCCCATTTTTGTTTGATTTTAGAACCCAAACTCCTAGGGTAAAGTATGACAACCTATTTAAGATTCTTATATAGCTTTTTGCCATAAGTTTTGATGAGATAAATTCCACAAAACAGACGAGAAAAATCAATACTTTGCTAAACTGCTCGTAAGTTACAGATATAAAAATAGTCCTCTAACTCTAAAAAGTTTTCGATTTATCTATGTACGTACCTCTTTGGCCTGGAAAACCATATCCCCTAGGATCATCTTGGGACGGTAAAGGCACTAACTTCGCTATATTCTCCGAAAATGCTACTAACGTAGAACTTTGCCTATTTGACAAGCAAAACAAAGAAACCCGAATTACTCTCACAGAAGTGAGTAACTTTGTCTGGCATGGTTATTTACCAGGCATAAGTCCTGGTCAAAAATATGGATTTCGAGTACATGGCCCCTACGAACCATCCCAAGGCCGTCGCTTTAACCCCAATAAATTACTAATTGACCCTTACGCAAAAGCAATAGATGGGGATGTACTCTATGCTCAAGAAATATTTGCCTATTCTTGGGATAATCCAGAAAAAGACTTAGTATGTATTTTAGATGATGACGCTCATCTAGTACCAAAATCTGTAGTCATTGATGAAAGTTTTGATTGGGGAAATGACCGATTATTAAATACTCCCAACCACAAAACAGTAATTTATGAAATTCATCTTAGAGGATTTACTAAGTTACACCCTAACATACCAGAAAATATGAGGGGTACTTATGCTGGGTTAGCACATCCGACAGCGATCGCCTATCTTCAGTCTCTAGGCATTACAGCAGTAGAGTTAATGCCAGTACATCACTTTTTCCGATACCCAGGACATTTAGTTGATCAAAAATTATCTAATTACTGGGGTTATGACTCGATTAATTATTTTGCCCCCTATAGTGGCTATAGTTCTAGTGGTAAAGCAGGAGAGCAAGTTAAAGAATTTAAGCAAATGGTTAAAGCATTGCATGATGCTGGTATTGAAGTCATATTAGATGTAGTTTATAACCATACTGGAGAAGGTAATCATTTGGGTCCAACTTTATCCTTAAAAGGTATTGATAATGCTGCTTATTATCGCCTAGTGGAAAATGACCCCCGCTATTATATGGACTTTACTGGTTGTGGTAATTCTCTCAACGTTCGTCATCCCCAGGTATTAAAGTTAATTATGGATAGTCTGCGCTACTGGGTGAGTGAAATGCATGTTGATGGTTTTAGATTTGATTTAGCTTCAGCTTTAGCACGAGAATTATATGAAGTAGATAGTTTGGCAGCTTTCTTCGATATTGTTCATCAAGACCCGATTATTTCTAATGTGAAATTAATTGCTGAACCTTGGGATGTTGGAGAAGGTGGTTATCAAGTTGGTAACTTTCCTCTATTATGGTCAGAATGGAATGGTAAATATAGAGATGCAGTTAGAGATTTTTGGCGAGGGGAAGACGAAACATTAGCTGAATTTGCTTATCGTTTTACAGGTAGTTCTGACTTATACGCTTCTAATGGTAGGTTGCCTCATGCCAGTATTAATTTTATAAGTGCCCATGATGGTTTTACTTTGAATGATTTAGTTAGTTATAACGAAAAACATAATCAGGCAAATGGGGAAGATAATAATGATGGGGAAAAACATAATCGTTCTTGGAATTCTGGAGAGGAAGGAGAAACTGATGATCCAGATATACTAAGTTTAAGAAACCGTCAAAGGCGTAATTTTTTGGTAACTTTAATGTTGTCTCAGGGTGTACCTATGCTACTAGGTGGGGATGAATTTGGACGAACACAAAAAGGTAATAATAATACTTATTGTCAGGATAATGAAATTTCTTGGTTGAATTGGGATTTACAAGCTAAAAATTCAGATTTATTAGATTTTACTCGGCAGTTAATTTATTTCCGTTTTCAACATCCAGTATTTCATAGGCGTAAGTGGTTTCAAGGTCGTGCTATTCATGGTTCCCATGTAAGTGATATAGGTTGGTATAATCCTGATGGTGGAGAAATGACTGAGGAACAATGGAAGATTGATTTTGCTAAAGCTATTGGTATCTTTTTAAATGGAGAAGAAATTCCGGCTAGTGGTGAGCGTGGGGAAAGGGTTATTGATGATAGTTTTATGATGTTTTTTAATGCTCATTATGAATTAATAGAATTTGCAATACCTTCTCAACTTCAAGATAGAAGTTGGATCGTTACTATTGATACGAGTAAGCCTTGTTTTTTAAAAAATGGTAAACGTTATCAAGGTAAGGTTCCTATTCCTGTGATGGAACGTTCAATTGTTGTTTTACGGGGTTTATAAACTTGATATAAACTTGAATTATATGTAAGCATTCATCAGTTATCAGCTATCAGTTATCAGCTAGAAGGAGGAGTTAGCCTCCAAGAAGAATTGAAAGTCCGACGCGAAAAAGATTATCAGCTCAACTTAGTAATTTATTACTTTCATACATTTTTTTTTACACAGCATGACCAAGGAAAAGTCCTCCAGATGGCTGCTAATAGCTGAATGCTTACAACAACTTAGAATTTTAAACTTTGAAGGGATCTTTCTGCATAGTGGCATATAGCAACCCCGTGAGCTGTTCGTGGCAAAAATCCTACTGGTTTTCAGGTAACAGGGGACAGGGAATAGAGAATAGGTAATAGTTTTTAAAAGTTTTATCTACTTTTTGATTTGTCGCAACCTATGCGCGGACTGCTATGAATACACAAAAGCTTACTGTACAAACCATAATATTGATTTGTTTATAACTTGGCCAGGCAATGAAATTAGTCAGAATATACCGTGTTTATGCCATAAATCTTTCACAATATTTGTGTCTCTATATATAGTTATTTTAAATAAGAATGGAAAATTTTTTCCGCTGAAACTTAGTTATAACAAGAAATACTTATCTCAATATAAATTAAAATGACTATATGTTAGTAAATTGTATTTTACGATTTTAAAAATATTGGTGATTTTTTTGAGACAATAATAGTTTTTCTCTGCCTATATTTGTCTTTGTTGATTTTATTTTTGATATTTTTTAACCAATGGGAGAAGTGAATATTTGTGAAATATCTATCTGCTATTAGAATTATTTTGTGTGATTTAAATAATTTTATATAGTACGAAGTACTGATTTTTACTATGCTAAATTACTAGCTTTTTCATCAGTTAAACTATTCCCATATACTAAGTAAAGCTTTGTTTTGTTCAACTCACACTGATAACTAAGACGTTAGTATTTTTATAGAATTCAAATAAATACTAATTCTGAGGGAGAGTTTGATAAATTTTGTACCATAGTTTTAACTGAATTCTACCATAATAAAGGTCAACTTAATTCCTTGAGAGTTAAAAATATTTGTATAGTTATAGTTATTTTAAATAAGAGTGAGAAACTATATAGCACAATAATTACGAATAATTTCCAAATCGAGATGTATTGATAGGTGAATACATTCTAGCTCTTTTTAATGCACTAAAATTATGTTATATGTCATTTCAATCAGGAGAGTATTTTGGCAAAAATAGTAATTGATCCCCCCCTGCTTCTACTAATTCTCTAATAAGGTTTTTTCGTGAGAATTGGTCAATTATCCATAATTAGTACAATGGGAATTTTTAATGATAGTAACCCACATTCCGTACTTCTTAACATTAAATTGATAAGTTTTATTTATCTATCGCCCCAAATGCTACCTCTGAAAACCTTATTGCTATAAACCTCAATTTTCACGACTATAAAGAATCATAAATAATTTTCTCATAAAAAATTAGTTATTGATAAATTTTATTGATATTGAGTTCTAGAACGAATATTCTTCGTATAAGTCTCTTTGAAAATGTAAATGTACATAAAGATATATGAAGATCTGCGGAATGTCGGATAGTAATAAACTTACATTCCGCACGTCAAAATGTAGTATATCAGAAATGCCATTGAAAGCCTTGCCTGATAACAACTATGAGATTTCTCAGTAAAAATACATATTACAGGAACTATTGATAGTTATTAGCAATAATAGAGGCTGTAATCCACCTTCTTCGTTAAAAATACCCTTGTAGTACACTTAAAGTGCGAAATGTGGGATAAATGTTGGTCATACCATTGTTCAAGTCCCACGGCATTTAGGGTGACTTTAAATATAATTGGTGCTATTAAATCTTTTTCCTTTTTTCTTCTCCCGGCTACTAAATTTTCTCTTTTACCTCGTTTTCCCTCTTGCTCACCATAAACTTTTTTCCCTTTTTTGAAATCGACTCTGGATATTGTTTTACATCTTTTTCTAATTCTTTCCAATCTAATTTTCTTCGACGACTTTTTACCTTAGTTACTTCCAATTTTGGGCGAGATAACCATCTATATATCGAAGCTCTTTCTATCCCAAATGTATGAGCTGCTTCGGTAATCGTACCACCATTTTCTACAAAATTTATTACTTTTTGTCTCAAGTCTAAACTGTAAGGCGTAGTTCAAAATAGTTTCTAGTTGACTTAATTTTATTATACTCAATTTTTGTTTCAATCTTAATTAAAAAGACTATTATTTTAAATAAGGATGAAACACTATTTGACACAATAATTATGAATAATTTTATCAATAAATGTGTTAATAGGTGAATACATTCTAGCTCTTTTTAATGCACTAAAATCATATTCTATCTCATTTAAATCAGGAGAGTATTTTGGCCAAAATAGTAATTGATCCCCCCTGCTTCTACTAATTCTCGAATAACATTTTTTCTATGAATTGGTGAATTATCCGTGCAGCAGTAAACTGGGAATTTTTAATGATGGTAATAAATGTTGATTTAACCATTGTTCAAATCCCACGGCATTTAGGCTTCCTTTAGATATAACTGGTGCCATTGATTTTTTTTCCTTTTTTCTTCTTCCCGCTACTAAATTTTTTCTTCTTCCTAGTTTTCCTTCTTGCTCACCATAAACCTTCTTGCTCACCATAAACTTTTTTCCCTTTTTTTTACCAGGCATAAATACAGTTTTGATTCTCTTCAAATCCTGATTTATTAATAAATATAAGGCTTTTACTTCCAAAGTTTTTGATAAAATTTCGAGGGAAAGCTGATAATATTTTATTCTTTCTTCTCTATTTCTTTATCTATAACGAAGTTGTTTTTTTCTAGTAATTTTGATTCTTTTCAAAAAATATAGTTGTATAATTAACTCCAAGTTTTTTAGCTCTGTCTGCTAATGATCGATTCTGGATTTTGTTTTACATCTTTTTTGAATTCTTTCCAATCTAATTTTCCTTGACGACGCTTTACCTTAGTTGCTTCCAATTTTGGGCGAGATAACTATCTATATATCGAAGCTCTTCCTATCCCAAATAGGGGAAATGCAATTAATTAAGATACTTTAAACTTTTTATCATGAGAACTCTTATGATCAGAGTTAGTGTTTTATTCCTTCTTGACACTTAACAATCGCTCACAAATGCTCAGAAGATATAGCTGACTACTTACAGGCGACCGTGGTAATGGCTTTTCAGTATCAGGCCAGTTAGGAAGGTCGAAACATGGACAGCATTCAGAAGGCATTCCCTTCACACGAAAAGGAATAGGCATTGGACAACGGGCACAAAGACCAATATCCCACTCTGGAGATAATAATTCTTCAATTGTTTGATTTGTTCCTTCTAAGTAACAATCTCCTGATTCAGAAGATAAGATTTGGAGCCAGATATCTTCAAATTCTTGAGTGTAGCGATCGCCCGAAAGCACAACTTGAGGCACTAAAGCTTCTTGGCTATTTATAGTTAACACTTTCTTGCCTAACTGAAACCAATAAGCAATGTATTTTCTAATTTGATCGTGGGATGCCATAACTTAAATGTCCAATTATTTTCTACATAAGCATTTAGGTCTAGGGGTTAACAAAATCATCCCAATTACTTACACATAGGAATTAGAGACAATCCCCTAGCTTCCCAATGGTTTCCTCCAGGAACTGGACACTTTTGTGGCTCTACTACTTGTTGACATCCTCCCCGGCCTAAGGCCACAGGGAAACAACCGAGCCTTAGCCCCTCGGCGGGTTGACATCTCACAGGTTGCTGCTACTTTGGCAGTAGTCTTCTGCTGGCCAACCTGTCCGTTGTTTGTCTCGGATTGCCTACCCGCGACTGATATATTTATTGCGAACTAAAGGGCATGATAACATAACCTATGGAAAAAAATAAACTAACAAAGTCGCTCGCTCATGGGGAAGGCTTTAAACCCAATTTAATCATGAGGTTTGATGATCTGTGTTCAATAGGTTATTCGAGTCATTCCACCTCTTCAATAAGTTTTTCTGTTACTATCACTTGTTGCTGCTACCAAACTAGTTCTGCAAGAGCTACTTTGGACAGCAGTCATAGTCTTTTTGGACTTTTGGGATATCTAGTGGCTATAAATTTATTTTTCTACATAAATACAGAATCCCCCCTTTTTGTCAACCTCAATACCTGAACACTTGCTTTTCTACTCATAATCAATAATGTTCTGATATCTAAGCTTTATTGTGGCACCACCACGACTCAGGCCTAGCATCAAATTCAAGGATTTACCCCTTGAGAATTTATTAAGGATTGCAAGATAAAGTCAAAGCTTTAGAGGTATTCCTAAATCACTTAAAGGCAGAATATAACCTCCAGTAACTAGATAAACAGAATCAGA
>JAKQYE010000207.1 GCA_023356605.1 Trichodesmium sp. MAG_R02
ATCCTTTTTGTTTCTTTTGGATGATTATAAATATATTCTAATACATTATTCATTTGGGGACAGCATATATATAATTGGGCACTACAATTTTACCTTAATTTCTATTTTGGAGAGGTCTAATAGTAATTCAAGTCAAATAACCTTCATTTTAATTGAAGGATATTTCAATTGATCGGTTAGATATTTTGATAATAACAGGACTTACGCAGTACCGCTATATATGGTGTAAAAATTATCATTTTTAAGATATTGCCACTATACATAGTACCGTTGCGTAAGTCCTAAATAATTCATGGCTGTTCTTGATAAATACTTTTGCCTATTTTAGTGGCAAATCTTTTTAACAAGTTCCACACGCTCCATTGCACAAGCAATGTGATTTTTCTGAATTATTCGCAGACGACACGCTCCACGCGTCCATTACCTGTTAATTGCTTAATTTCTCGATTGATATCTTCGAAATACCATCGAGTTTGAGATTCACAGGACTTACGCAACGGCACTATGTATAGTGGCAATATCTTAAAAATAATAATTTTTGGCACCACATATAGCGGTACTGCGTAAGTCCTGATTCAAATTCTACATCATAAGAGTGATGATTGAGTCAAGTCATTAGTAACAATATATTCTGCTGAAGTTGGCAGATACACATAATCCAAAATATTTTCACCTTTTTGCAGATCGCCATAAATCTTCTGAATTTAAAGATTCTGTTCTTAAATAGCGATTTATTGTATCATGGCTAATATTTTCGATCTGGAGAGTGCGGCGTAGCGTTATAGTAAAATTTGTGTGAGATTTAAGTAAATATTGACAGTAGTCAACAAAATTAAAATTCATATTTTTGAGCTAATATAATCATGTCATTATCATCTAATAATTAAAGATTTTTAGCAAGTTAATTTAATATTTTGTAACCTTGTTTAAAGATACATTAAAACTAATATCTATCTGAAAAAAAAACTAATTATAGTATGGAGATTTTTATGTCGACAGTACGCTATATATAGCGTACCTACGTAAGTCCTGTGTTATTGATTCTATTAAAGACATTTTTTTGATACTCAATAAGGATGGAATCATCAGTTTTATGATCTCACTTGAAGTGACTAAAGACCATAAGTAATTCTACGTAAATTAAATAGATATTGTCTTGTAATGTCTTGTAACCTCTTATAATACAATTATGTTGTGCGGAATGTGGGATAAAAACTTGTCTCAATCTAAATTAAAATGACTATATGTTTTATTTTTGAGTTGCCTGCAGCACTACATTGATTGCTAAATTTTATTCAAGAAATATAAAAGGTGCCAACAAATCTTCAACAGCTTTCAGTAATTGAGTTTGATTCCAATCTTTATATAAATTCGCAGCGATCGCGCAGCCTCCACAACCAATTCCTTCCTTAACATATCCCCTTTCATAAGCCTGTAGTTGAGGATAACAAGACTCAGAAAAACTAAGTTGTGTCGCCATTAAAGGCACACTACCAATCTCCTGCGCTAACCCAATGGTATCTCCACTCGGATCTTCAGCAACCCAACGAGTTGTTCCTACCACAATATTCTCGGGTCTCCAAAGTAAAGACAACTTTTCTTTCAATGCTCCCATCAAAGCATAAACAGCCAGCATTTGGGTTCCACCAGCCAACATGACTCCCACCTTGAGACTTGCTGCCATTCCCATTCCTGCTGCTACTATTTGCATAGGGTCTCCAACTGCAGCAATTAGTTTTAAAGGTTTTGAGACCGGAAGTGGCGAACTCAAACCAGCAACCTGCAAACCCTGACGTACTAAGGCAAGTTTTTGACCATGATTACATTCAGGATGACTGCTATTTACTTTACCAATAGCAGCAATACCCAAACCTAATAAAACTGCTAAAGCGGTAGTTGTTCCTCCAACTACACATTCTCCTAAAATTATATAGCTATCTTTTGCTTCATCAGCCAACTTCTGACCCCAATAACTACCTACTTCCAATAAATGTTGAATTGTTGCCAGATCTAAAGCTAAACCCGAAGTTAAACAACGAGCAGGAGCGCCTCCCAAATCAATTGTTGGTACAGTTGGTTTATTGGTTAAGCCAGCATTAAATAAATAAAGAGGAATATTTAGAGTATCAATAATTGCTTTTGTGATTAAAACTGGGGAAGCACCAGCCTCCAGAGGTGGTAATGGATATTGGGGTTGTGGTTTTAGACCATTATATAAAAATTCTACATCTGCTAAACAAGTATATTGGCGGTCTTGTGGTGTTGCTCCTGCTGCCGAAATTCCTGGGATTAGACCTGTATCTGTAAATCCTAAAATACAACCAAAAATTGGTTTGCGGCCTCGATACTTTTGGAGCCATTTTTTTCCCTTTTGTATTTGGGTATAAATACGAATCATTATTGGGTAATAGTTAATAAGTTCAACTGATAAATAGCAATCCTATCTCAAAAGTGAGATAAATGGGTGACTAAAAGGTAGGAGGCAGGAGGAAGAGGAGTTGAAGCTATTTTTTTTAGAAAGCTAGTGATTTTACATACAGGATTTAGGATTGCTAAAGAAAGTAATAAATTATCAAAAAAAAGATTTAACTCACGGCAATTATTGATATAAATTTTGAGGATAGTAAGGTCAGCTAATACTTATGAAAAATGCGTATTAGTCAGCTATAATTTATAATTTATAATTTATAGTCTATAATTTAGAAGAGTTTTTTATCAAGGGATAACGACAACAATAAGTGGTCTAAATTCACAAAATCTGACAACTTGAGACATTTTTTTATTCCCTGTTGCCAATTCTATAGCTAATCATAATCCAGCAAAATTTTCACCAATTTAGGAGGTCTGGGAATAGAGTTGCCGATCCTGTCTAGTAATAATAAAGCAACTATATGTACAACAAATAAATAGATAATATTATTCACAAAAACTACTATTAAAGCTATTAGTTGAATTAATAGCAAATTTGGTTGATTTAATAATCCTAGTTTGACAAATCCCCATTCTACTAGTTCCGTAACCTGTGTAATTAAGTAGATCCAAAGGTCTTGGCCCAATAAAATTGAAAGTAACCAAAATCTAAAAAAGAAACCAATAGAGCCAAGTAGAGATCCATAAGCAATAGAAATGAACCAATTTTGGCCTCGCTTCCAAATTGCTCCTAACATTACTCCCATTAAAGCAAAAGGAATTACAAATAAGATGCTGCGAGTTGGCCCCATAAGTACAGATAAAAGTAATCCTGATACTGTTGTCCCCATCCAAGATGCACGTTTACCCCACCGCAAGTAGAGTAAAGCAATTGGTATGGGGAAAAAAATCTTTAATAAAGGTCCTATGGGAAAATAATAGTTGATAAACCAAATTAAACTGGCTGTACTGGCAAGAAAAGCGGTTTCCACTAGAACTAAAGGTTTATCTTCTTTGTGGCTCGATGGTTGTTTTTGATCTGAAGTTGTTTTCACAGATTTGGTTTTAATTTCTGGCTTTTAACTTTTAAACAAGTGTGCGTTCTAAAGCGTGAAGGTCAGGGATACATAAAGTATCGCGATCGCGTTTAATTAATGACTTTTTCTCCAACTTACTTAAGACTCTAGTTACTGTTTCTCTGGCCAAACCACTCAAACTACTTAGCTCTCTATGAGGTAAATTAGGAATTTCTATTCCTTGTTGGGAGTATGTACCTTGGCCTTCTGCTAGAAAGAGTAAAATATCTGTAACCCTTGCCTGGGCATCTGCTTCTCGTAATCTAAGTCGTCGATTCACTTGTCGTAAACGTCTGGCCATTAATTGAGCTAATCGGATTCCTGCTATGGGTTCGCTATTAATGAGATGAGCAAAATCTTGAGCTGGCATATTACCAATTAAAGTGGGAGCTAGAGTAATTACATCAGTAGACCGAGGTACTTCATCTAAAGCCGCCATCTCTCCGAATAATTCTCCTTTGCCCAAAATATTCAGTGTTACTTCTTTACCATCCAAATTATAGGTGCGAATCTTTACCCACCCATCCAAGATAAAGTATACTGAAGATCCCCAGTCATTTTCCAGTAAAATTACCTGATTAGGTGGATGTTGACGACTAACCAAATGAATCACTGCTTTTTCTAACGCCTCTTCTGGTAAGCCTTCAAAAAAACGTGTGGACAGCATTAATTGTTTAATATTTGACTGAGGGTTGTGACTGTGCCTATCTTCCATAAGGTTATCTGTTCCATTAATTAGGGCCGGAGATTTAGCCTAGAGGTAAATTATAAATTAATAATGAAAATCAATATATTTTTGTCTAAAATTGGCCCATTTTCAGGATTTGAAGTCCTATAGACTATAGTGCTACAAGTAAGTCAGAAATCAGGAGTAATCCCTGAGACTGAGTGTTACTATTTATAAATCCCGTACCCTATTTGGCTACTGCCATAACAACACATAGAGTTTGAGAAATAAGAATTGAAAGTGCTCAAAAGCTTACTCTATAAGGTTGTCAGTATTTAAGGACTGAAAAATACCACAAATTTTGACGTGATATGGGTTTTAGCTCTTTTTGCTTGATGTCCAACAACTCTAGATAAATAATTGTAGATTTTGGCCTTGCTCATGGCTATGTATTATTAGAGGTGTTGGTAAATAAAAACTGAAAACACTCAAAAACTTACTATATCTACCTTGGAGCTATTTAAGCTCAAAAAAGACTCCCCCCTTTAACAAAGAGAACCTTTAGCTACTTTTTTAGCTCAATTCCCAACAAGTCTATTAGCAAGACTGAGCAAATCTATAAGCTAAATACAGCCATGAAATATATCATATTATCATTCTTCTGAATTCCTTCGATTATCAACTATACATATGGTAGCTAAAACCTGGTGATATTAAATGAAATGATAAGTATTTAACTGATCAGGAATATAATTTTAGGTACAAGTATAATAATACCTTGTTATTGTTACTTAAATCTAAGCATTTTAACCATAGGTAGAACAAAAGAACTAATTACTGCAGTCAAATTGATCTAAAACTTTTAGACCCACTAGAGAAAATAAAGAAAAAGTTAGACCTATATCATACTTTTATAAACTCTATAATTCCTACTAATAGTGATCAAATAGGAGGTATTTTGAAAAAGCATAATCATCGAATTCAGGCAATAATCTGTGAAATAGATGAGGTGCTAAGTCAACCTAGTACCATAACTTCTCATAAAATTATTGAAGAAACACTGAGAAAATCTCAACAGGTACTCCAGGAAACCCTGGGGTGTTTGACTCAGGATCTAGATAAAAGTTCCCATCTACAATTACTCTCTATTGACTCATGTTCAGCTTCAGAAGAGACTCTTCAGAGCAAGCATTATATACTAGAAGAGTTTTTTGCCCCTATTAACCAGTATCTACAAGAAGACTTAACAATACTTAAAAAACAACGGCAAGCTTTGCAAGAAGAAATCAGGAAACTTGAAAAGGAAAAACAAGAAAATTATTCCCTAGCTCAACAGCATGCTAAACAAGAGCAAATTATTTTTGAGTTTTCTCAAATTTTACTTGGCCAGGTACAAGAAATTTTGGTGGAACATTTGTCTTACCTAGCAAATCAATATTTATCTGCCGTTCAAAGTGGTTTATCTTCTAACCAAAATATTTCCCCACAGACTATCAAAGATATTGAAACCTCTAAAATGATAGAAACTTTAGAGGATAAACTGGAGGAAGTTTCTAAGTATAATAAGTCATTTATTCATGATTCAAATAATGATAATAGCAATGAAATAAAGCCAATTCAAGAAAAATATATAGAATCAAATATAAGTAGTGAAAATATTCAAATCAGAAAGCAATCTCCTGAAACAAATGAGTTAAATAAATCTCAAGGTAAATCAGTCTTTCCCTATCCAGGTTATGAATTTTTTGGCACAGTAGATATGGAACCAAAAACAACAGAAATAGACCCTAAAAAACTGCAGCCAGAGGGGTTAAATAATCAAGAATATTCTTTTGAATATCAATCTAGTACTCATGAAAAGCAAGATTTAGAAATGCTGAAAAGTTCTCAGCAGGAAAATGAAGCTCCTGCTCAACTAGAACCTCCTAGTTTTGAAGATAATTATGCAGAAAGTCAAAACTATCAAAATAGATTTTTGAAAATAGAAGATGAAGCACCAATAACTCTAGAATTAAAATTAGAGACCTCAGAAAAGAGAGAAAATTTAAACAATGTTGAAGTCTGGGAAGATCTGATCAACTTATTTGGAAATCTAGATATAGATAAAGGACCAACTAAGCAATCAATTACTACTACAAAAAATCAACAAAATATGACAAACTCTATAGATGAATTAGAAGAAGATATATATATTCAGGCATCTGTAAAACAAAGTCTATTACCTGTAGAAGAACCCCAGAAAAAACCTAAGGAATTATTATTAGATAGTAAAACCCTAGAATGTTTGCGTTATGATTTAGAAAGTTTAGAGGAAATTGATGGAGATGAATTAATAGATGATCAGGACCAAACTCAATTACAATTAGGAGAATATCAACATAGAGATTTAACAGAAAATGCTCCTGAATTTTCTGAGAATAATTTGGTTATGCCTTCTGAAGCAGAATTGACTAATTTAGAGGATTTATTTATGAATCTTGATGATGTTTCTGACAAATCAGTTTCTAGTGACCAAGAAAAGATTTCCAGTTCACTAGAAAATACAGAACATGAAATAAGTATAGAAGATGTTTTGGATAACTTAACACCGGAAACAGATGAAGAAATAATAGAAGCAGATGGTCATGATTTTTTATCTCTTAAAACTTTATTTGAAGACTAAAAAATTTCCGAAAAAAATTTTGAGATAATTAAAAATGGAAGCTGATATAAGACTACATCAAGAAGCTTTAGGATGGTATTTAGGAATTGATTTTGGTACTACTGGCATTTCTGCGGCATTATTCAATGGGAGAAGTAAGGAAATTTATCCTATTTATTGGGAGCTAGTGGGTGCTAAACCAGAATTGAATATTCCTGAAATTAATTTAGAGTTTACTTTCTCTACAGAAAAAGTTAAAACTGATTGTAATTCTACCCAAAGAATATATAGGCTACCATCTATTGTTTATATAGATCATATGCTAGAAATAGCTGACAATGATCGAGAGGGAGATGTGGAACAAACACCTTTATTGTTACAAGGTTTTAAGCCTTGTTTAAAGCTGACTATTCCTTACATTGCAGTTGAATTTCCCAAACAAAAATTATGGGAAAGGCCAGAAGTACCTTTTCTTTTAGCTCCTAATTTTCATACTTTAAGTACTCACGAACCTGTTTTACAGTGGTCTGAAGAACACCAAGTTCCTCTCAGTTTAGTTAAACAAGGGTTGGTAACTTTATTAACTACTCTTCAACCTCAAGGTAATATCCAAAATTCTATTTCTATAACTGAGAGGGATACTCAAACAACTGTTATTACTAATGATTATGTTTGTGGTGCAGTGGGATTAGAAGATGAAGCTTTTGTCTCAGTTTTAGCACAATTAAAATCTGTAATTATGGGTTATCCGGTAAGTTGGCCTGAGGCTTATCGCTTTAATCTTCGGGAGGCAGTTTTAGAAGCGGGTTTGGTGAAAAATGTCAATCAGGTAGTTGTGATTGAGGATGCGATCGCCACGGGTTTATCAGAGTTAATTTCAGTAACAGAAGAGACAAAAAACTCTACTGTCTCAGGATCTCGAAGGGGTAGAATTTTAATTGTGAATGTGGGGGCAACTACAACAGAATTAACTTTGGTGAGTATACCAGAAAATGGGCAAAATTTAACCTACTCTAATTTCCATTGTCATAGTTTTGCTTATGGGGGTCATGCTTTAGATCAAGATATTATTTGTCAATTGTTATTAAAAGATGACAACGTGGGTATTTTAACTAAGAATCAAGAAAATCAGGAAAAATCTGGTCAGTTATGGCCACGGCCAGGTTATCCAGATTTGTCAATTAGGTATCAACTACGGCAGTGGTTACAAACTTCTTCTCTAAGGCAGGAGTTATTAGTAACAGCTCATGATTTAAAGGTAATTTTACCATCGGAAAAAGAGTTGACTTTGGGTCTAGGCGATCGCATAAGACATTTACAAGAAAAAGATTTAGAAACTAGGGTGTTGGAACCTTTTGTACAACAATTAAATCGGGAGTTGAATGGTTTTTTGAGTAAGGTGGGAATATCTCCTGTGGGAATATACCGCGCTGTTTGTACTGGAGGAGGTGGTTGTTGGGGGGCGATCGCTCGTTGGTTACGTCAAAAATTGCCTAATGCGGTTATTGTCCAAGATGGAAAAGTTGAGTCGGAAAATTTAGATTTAGGGCCAAAAAATCAGCAGGAATCTGATAATTATTTATCTAAGATAGAAGATATTAAATTAACTATTGGTCGAGTTGCTTATGGTTTAGCTATCTTACCCCTCTATCCAGAAGTTGCGGATATACCTCAGGAAAAATACAATGATTATTTTCTACTTTGGGAGATACTGGAAGTTTTTTCAGATTATCCTTTATCTATAAAAGAGGTTTTTCAGTTATTAGAGAAACGAGGAATAAATACTCGTGTTTGCCAAGAAAAAATTCAGGCTATTTTAGGTGGGAAATTACCTTCTGGTTTAATGCCTTCTGAGGAAGATTTAATACTATTAAGTGAAGTTTCTAAACAAAATTATGAGTATCAAAGTTTAAAGATAAATCCTCTTTTTGATCAAAAAATTGATAGTACTAAATATGAGTTGAATCATGAACAGGCAGAATATCTAAGAGAATACTTAAACAAGATAGTAGCTAGTAGTAGGCAAAAGTTAAAGGAACCTTTACTCAGGAGACTTTAGGAGGTTATATCAGATCTCCTTGAATGTTTATTGTACAGTTGGGGGTGAGCTAGAATTTAGAATTTATAAGGGTTTTTTCTGCATAGTGGCAGACAATAAATAAGTTGTTTAAATGCACAAAAGCTCAGGAATTAGGGTAGTAGGGGAATTAACCCTAACCTGGACCTTGGAGGGGAAGCGGGGGAGATCGAAGTAATTATAGAATTATAAACCTCACGGGGTGACAAGCTAGTTGAAAGCTATATGTAGAATGTTTTTGCCTTCGGGGACTGAATAATATTTCAACAAAAAGAAAAGGCTCAATACGAAATGCTGGGGTGTCAGAGCGATCGCACTACGCTCCCTAACCGTGTTGAATAATTATTTAAGCTGTATTATAATATAGTATTATTAAAAAACTCACCCTTATTAATTTATTGTTAATCAAAAATTACAGTCTAATCAACCACTGTATTCATCGCTTTGAGTCCCCTTTTATAATATAGTAATTTATGACGATTTTGGCTCATAAAATTTTCTACTAATTCCCTAATGGAAATCATCATTTATTGCCCAATAAATCATAGATAATCCGACAAAAAACTACTGTTTATTCTTTCTTTTCTACCCTTTTCATTAGTTCTTGATATATATTCTTGAACCCCTTTATTGTTGATTTTTTGGACTTGAAATGAACTAATTGTGTATGAAATAGCTATTAATAAAATTAAATTATTTAATCTCGTTTAATTAGCCTTTGCTGATACAAGAATTGTCACCACCAGTTTTATAGTCTTTAAACATTGCTCCAATTCCCATTCTCTGACTATATATTTTTTTAATCTTTTCAGGAAATGATAAATTGGAGAGAATATATAGTCATTTAAATTTAGATTGAGACAAGTATTCCTTGCTATAACTCGCGTTTGGTGCAGAAAAAGTTTTCCATTCTTATTTGAAATAACTATACTATTTATCTAGAACAGATTTTTGACGATATTTCTGTTTTTTAGAGACGAGTAAATTATATGTTCTCACCTTCAAAATTTTGGTTATTTTTTTGGTTAAATAATAGTTTAGTTTCACCGAGATTTACTTTTAATTCTGAGGGTTTACAAGATTTTTTACCTCGTTTAATCATCGTCGATTTTTTTTGTCTAAAAACAAAATATACATCAAGCTTGTGATATTTTTTTAAACCAGTGAGATAGAAAAATACTATGGTACTCTCTATCCGCTGTCATAATGATTTTCTGGTCTTTTAATAATCTTATAACTGGACGAATTACTGCTTTTTGTTCGGTTAAATTACTAGCTCCTTTATGAGTTAAAATTTTCCAATATAATGGTATTGCCATCTTTTTCCAAGCTAAACTAATCATTAATATATTAGTATTTTGCCACTGAGTTCTATCTAAAATCAATACTAATTCTGAGGAAAAACTAAATAAATTTTCTATTATTTTTTTAACTAAAGGAAACCAAAATAAAGCTAAGCTAAACTCTTTTATAGTCATTTAAAATAAGGATGGAAAAAAAAACTGCTGAAACTTAGTTATAGCAAGAAATACTCGTCTCAATCTAAATTAAAACAACTATAAATTCAAAAACCTTTGTATATGTTTTCCCTTACTTTCTAATTTTATTGGTAGGGGAAAATAATTACTTAATTTTTATTTTGATATCTGTACAGTTTTATGTACTAATACTCACGTCTAATAGTATTTGTAATGTTATTACTTGAGATGGACTCAATATGATGCTTAATATGGTCTTGATAAAAGACTAATATATTCACTTTTATTGATTTTTCTTTGTAATTACTAACCCTTTTTTATCATATTTTAAACTATTTCCAAAACTTTTTAAATGAATAAATAATCAACTCAGATGAAGGATAAGAGTGAATTGGCGATCGCTACCTCCCAAGCTCAATAAGCTTTATTTTTAAATTGAATTATTATTCAACTTATTGTCTCAAATGATTACTATATCTACCATTAAGCTTACAAGTCAGCCCGTGAGATTATAAACATATACTATATAACTAGATTTTAGATCAGAAGTCGGAAGGCGCAAAGTCATATAATGTAGAAAATGCAGAGAAAACAAAGACAAATCTACCTAGTACAGAATATTTCGGGCATATAAGGTACAAGGTAAATAGTAAAAATTATGTAGTGCAAGCATCTTGCTCACGTAGGCGTACTTCATAACAAGCTCAAGCGTTGTATAGGTTGGGTTTATCCAGGAAATCCAACAATAGAATTTCTAAGTAGAGCTTCCTGATAAAATATAAAAGTATTGACATAGAAAAGTTCTATGCTCTTTATTGCCTTGTTCCTTGTCAGGACGTTGTATGTAACGTCCCTACTTACTCCCCCATTCCCCTCCTCCGTAGTTAGTACAATTAGAA
>JAKQYE010000208.1 GCA_023356605.1 Trichodesmium sp. MAG_R02
TTAAAGTTGAGAGCAAATTTTCTAGCTTTACTTCTCCAGACAAGGTTTGAGAGACTTTGATTACAGTTGCTAAGTCTAGAATATTTAGGACTTACGCAACGGCACTATGTATAGTGGCAATATCTTAAAAATAATAATTTTTGGCACCACATATAGCGGTACTGCGTAAGTCCTGATATTGTCACTATTAGTGATAGAGGTGTGGGAATAGGTGCCATTGATTAGGTTGATATTTTCATCAGAGTGGATTAAAATTGGAGCGAGTAGTTGTGGGTAACGTTTTTCCAAATTTTGGATTTTAGCTACTGCTCCCCAACTATTATACCCATAGTATGCTTCAATCATATAGGTTTTGGCGATTTTAGTTTTGCCCCATTCTAAATAAAATTTGGCACACAGTTCGTTTGCTAAAGCTGCTTCTTGAATATGTTTATTTGCTGTAGCGAGAACGATCGCTTGTTCGTAAGCTTCAATAGCTTCAAGTTTTCCTCTCAGTATTCTTTGTTTTTCTGCTTCTATTAAATAGTATTTGTGGGAATAGTTGCCTGGTGAGTGTTGTGCCCAGAATTTCATTTTTTCCCCGTATGCACTCACTTTAGCGAGCATTTGATATTGTTCAGCAACTTCTGCTTGTGGGTAAAAAGCAAGTAGAGCTAGTGAACTATAAAAGCAATATACTGGAAAATAAAAGAACCCGGTGACACCACCCTCAACATATTTTCCTGCTCGCGCGACATAATCTTTTGATTGCTGAAAATTTTCTAATAAATAAGATAGTATTAATTTATGAAGATATATTTGAAATAAAGCATAGCGGTCATTAATATTTTCATAGAAAAGAATAAATTTTTTCTCATTAAAAGCACCACCTAATAATATTTCAGGATTTTCTTCATGGCCAAGTAAATTCAGCACAGCTTGATGAGAAATCTTGGTATAGTAGTAATTATTTTCTTGCTTAAACTGTTTAAGAGAATTAGTATGATTAGTTATTTCTAGTTCCAATTCCTCCAGGGATATACCTGCCAAGAAAGAGTAACAACAGTAATGATGAATGGTATAACCAGCATATTCTAAATCTCCCGTTTCTAAACATATTTTATAAGCTTCTAGCAAATGAGGAAAAATTTCGTGAACATGAATTTTCCAATGTTCGATGCCAATGTAAGTTAGTTGAAATACTCTAGCTTTCTGGTCTTTACTGTTAAATTTTTCTAGTAGTTCACAGGCAAGTCTGCCAAACTGGTACCCAGTATCGATATCTTCTTCTACGGTGCATAAGAGAAAACCATAGGTAGCACAAGCAAAAGCAAAAAATGTGGATATTCCTGAGTCTAAAGATAGATTTATTTGCTCACATACCATCAATGTCAGTAATCCGGGATTACAAACAAATACAATGGAAAAAAGTACTGATAAAATATGAAGTGCTGCTAATTTTTCTGGTTCCTCCAACAATGGTAAATTAATTAATTCAGAGATATTTTTTTTCATTAATTTAGATTGAGTTTGTTGTAAGTGTTCTTGAATATATAATTGAGTTATATTTGTGGAAAAGCTAATACCAATAAGTGACAAAACAGATAAATCCATAGTTAAAGCTTCTTGAAGTTTAGTCAAACCAATATAGGCTTGTATTTTGGTTTCATAAACTTTCATTTTATCCAAGATGTTATCAGCTTTTTCTAATACAACATCAACTAATTTATCCATTTCCTCAAAGTCACCAAACAAGTAGGTAGCTTCTGCCGCTTCTTCATAAAGTGTCAATGTTAGTTGACATTGAGTTGACCAACTATTTTCAGTAAGTAGATTGATCTCTGTCTTCAAATAAGATATTGCTGCTTCATAAGCAGTAGATGCTTTCGCCTTAATTCCCGCTCTTAAATTTAAACTTGCTAACTCTTTTTTTGTATCTGTTTCTGTAATTAATTTCACACCATAATTGAGTTGATTTACAATTTCAAATATATTTTCTTCTAGTTTCTCATCTCCCGTATTTTTTAACAATAATTTGCCGATTTTAAGATGAGTTTCTTGTTTATTTTGTTCCGGGATTAGACTATAAGCTGCTTGTTGTACTCGGTCGTGAATAATCTGTTAAGGATTTTGGTTTACGAGCTATATGAAAGTGAACTAACTCTATGGGATCTTGTGAAATAAAGGGAAGTTGCCTGGTTAATAATTCATAAAATGTAATTCCCAATGAGTATAAATCACTCCTATAATCAATACGTCTATTCATCCTACCTGTTTGTTCTGGTGAGATATAAGCTAGAGTTCCTTCTAGGGCATTTGGATTACGTATTTCTGCTACTTCTTTGGGGAGTTTAGTCGTGGTACTAAAATCGATTAGTTGGATTTGTTTTGTTTGAGGATTAATGATAATATTTTGGGGTTTAATATCTTTATGGATAATCCGATTTTCATGCAATTTTTATAGAGGGTTCATAATTTGTAGAGCGATCTGAAAAAATTGACTGATTGTGAATGATAATGGTTGATTATAAATATTTTGGTTGTATAGATATTCATGGAAAGACATCCCTCCAAAATCTTCCATTACTAACATTAAACGTTGCTCAAATTTTTCTAGTTCTAATATTTTTACTAATCCCGGAAATTTTAAGTTTTTCACAAGTGCGTGAGCGTTGCGATATTTAGTTAATTCCTGGAAACTAGGATAGGGATGGTTTGGTAATTTAAGGATTACTAATTTTTTGTATGATTCTGCGTAAGCACGATAAACAATTGTGCGAACGCTCATATATATTGGCTCCAGGACTTGATAATTAAGAATTTTATACATGAGCTAATTATTAACTATTTTTACAATAAATTTTGGCTATATCATATGAATTGTATACCACTACAAAGAAGTTTATTTCCCCATCCGTTTATCATAAATTAAAATTCTCCAAACTCTTTTCTATTACATTTTTATACTAAGCTTTATCAATGTTTGTTAAGAATGCTAGGGACGTTACATACAAACTCCCTTGGCAAGACTGAAGTTGGAAAAGTACCAAATTTGGAGATATCTAAGTAGTTGTGCAAAGTTAATTACACGTTTTTAAACAAAATAATGTATATAGCAATTTTATGAGTGTTCGTGGCAAAAATTCTACTGCTTTTTAGGGGACAGGGAACAGGGAATAGGTAAGAGTTTTAAAAGTTTTATTTACTTTTTGATTTATCGCAACCTATTTAAGACTTCTATAGTATAAAACAAATATATATTCATGATATTATGACACTTATTACATACTTTCTACTAAATAGTAGGAAGCTTTTAGGAACAATTACAACAAACAGCTTATTTCAATATTTTCAGGACTTACGCAAAGACACTAATTGTAGTGTAAATATCGGATCAGGATTATCAAAAATACACCATATATAGAAGCAATACGTAAGTCCTGATTTTCAAAAGGTCTCTGATAATTGAAGAATAGAATATGTAATTAATTTTGCTTATGCACTTATTGAAAAAAGATGTGGCAATAATACAAATATAGCAATCCTATGGATGTTCGTGGCAAAAATCCTACTGTTTTTTAGGGAACAGGGAACAGGGAACAGGGAACAGAGAATAGGTAAGAGTTTTAAAAGTTTTATTTACTTTTTGATTTTTCGCAATCTATTTAGGACTACTATAGCTGTCTGAATAGCAACAATTTTTCAGGTGAAATAATTACTACTTACAGCAGATTTCAAGTATATGAAGTACAGATATTACAGTCATTTCAAATTATATTGGAAAGCTTTTTCTGCACCAAACGCGAGTTATAGCAAGAAATACTTGTCTCAATTCTTTATTAAAATGACTATAACAATTAAATGTTTCTAGTGCGGTGCGGGATCTTGCCCACCTAGGAGTGTACCTTGTCAAGCTGGAATCTGCTGTATATAGTATTTTTAAATTAAACCCGAAAATACCTCGTATTTTTCTGATTAGGAAAATTCGGTAAATTATATTTTACAATACTCCATGAAAATTTTGAACCTAGATTCGGGACTTCAAAACATAGTACTAAAAATCAGGAGTCAGGAATCACGAGTAAGAAATCAGGAGTCAAAAGAAAATAATGGTCGGTAGTCAGACAAATAAATTAAGTATAAATAACTAGGAGTTTTCTGGTGATGAGTGCGATCGTGAAGGCTAATCTACTTAATTTACAAAATATAAATGCCTAGGGAGCTAGGGAAATTTTTTGCTGCTATATATATTACAAATTGTTGTGCGGAATGTGGGTTCAAACATCTTTTTAATTATTCTGAAATTCTTACATAAGCAATAACATCTCCTAAGTAAGATTTGCTGAAAAAATCTGTTTGTCAAGTTAGGGAATGGGCAATAGGCAATGGGCAATAGACAATGGGCAATAGTTGCAGCCGGCTAATTCTTCTGCATTTTTCCCACTAAGGTCAGGGAAAATCTCAAGGTCCGAAGAATATTAACTTCGTAATTTTTTTTGCACTGTCCTCAAAGTTTAGCACCACTTAAACTAATGTATCATCGAGCTAATCATTCAAAGGGCTGCCTGATTATACTTGTAACAATCATATATAAAAATATATATTACAAAGTTATTCATAATACTTATCAATAATCCAAGCTATAGTCCATCTTCTTCGTTAAAAAAACTTCTGCAGTATCTTGTGGTGTGGAAGGGGTAGAATGTGAATCTTAAAGGTACATGAACGATACCAAATTTAAGTTATTTATTTCCAGATCTTATATAAAAACAATATTAAATTAATTCTTTTGAGCTACCTAATAACTTCCCATTGCTTCGGAGAGGAAATCAGCGGTGGATTTAACTAGAACGATCGCATTCTCATAAACCATCCTAGTTGGCCCTAAAACTCCCACACTTCCTAGAGGAATTGTGCCATTTCCATAAGTGGCAGAAACTAAGGCACAACCTTGAATAGATTCCAAGGGGTTTTCTGAGCCTATTCTAACTCTCACTTGGGAATCTGTTTTTTTAGCAGCACCTCCAAATATCAAGGGCCACAGTTCCTCTTGTTTTTCTTCAAGTAGTTCAATAATAGTTTGAACTTGTTTAAGTTGGGAGAATTCTGGTAAACGTAGTGCTTCTGCTATACCACTAATCAGTATTTTAGTATAACTTGGTGTTCTAGAACGGAGAGTTAAATTTTCCAACAGATTTTTGATCAATTCAGCATATTTTTGGAACTCCCAGTCTAGCTCATTCGAGTCCAATAAAAATAATTCCCCTATTGTTCGTCCTCTTAGCTGGCTATTTAAAAAATTTGATAATATTTGCAATTCCCTATCAATATCTTCTAAGTTGGGAAGTACCGAATTATCCTGTGAATTCTTGCGATCATTTGTCTGATTTATTACCCTCAAGTCCATAATTAGTGACTGAGTTTCATAAGTATTTGTCACTACAATTAGCATAATTTTCTCTGCTTCCACCTGTACCAGTTGTAGATGTCGTAGCTTAGCTGTGGAAGTTTGAGGCATTGTCACCAGAGTAATATAACCACTGAGATTAGCTAAAATTTGAGCTGCTCCCTGAAGTACAGCCTCTAGGCGACCCTCTGGCCAATTCAGTTGTTTTTGTAAAAGTTCTTCAACTTCAAAAGCCAGATTTTCTGAAGGTCTAATCAATTGGTCAACATATATTCGATAGCCAGAGTCCGATGGAACTCTTCCAGCCGAAGTATGAGGTTGATATAAAAGTCCGCTTTTCTCTAAAAAGCTCATCCCATTACGAATGGTTGCTGGGCTAACACTGAGATTATACTCTTCTACTTCTACAAGGGACTTTGAGCCTACTGGCTCTGCTGTCGCAATATAGTGGCGAACTGTTGCCCAGAGAATATGTTGATGACGATTATTGAGTTTAACTTGAACTGACATGGACATAGGGTGAGTATCGGTGAGTTACCAGACAATAACAGAAAATGCAACAGAAAACACGTTACATAAATATAGGATGATTTTAATAATTTTGTAGAATAGGCACATTGACTGTTTGTTTGATTTTTAAGCTGATAGGATGCCCACCCTACTTAATGGCACTAGGTGCAAGTTAGAGGTTAGAAGTAATTTATAAATATTGTTTTAGCATTTAGTTAACTTCCTAACCTTTACTCCGATTACTATAGATTTACTGATCTTAATATAGCTTATTACTTCGTAATGACATAAGCATATTCTTCTAAAAAAATATGTAGCTAAAAGAACTTTTGCCCGAACCAGAACTTACATAATTCATTAGTTCTAAACACTAAATATACTAAGGCATTATAGTTTTGATTCAAAATATCTATTGTATAGTCATCTAGGAACCCTGAATTGGTTATAAAAATTTTTATAATGGATAATATTAAGCTGAAAACCTGATTAAATTTTTACTCCTAACTCCTAAGCTCTAACTACTATATATTACAACTGAAATAGGATTGCTATACATAGTTTCCTGGGGTGAGTCCTGTTAATAATCGAAGAAGGTCCCCTATATTATAGGGACAATTAAGATAAGACAGCATAACTGAGGCTGAAAAAAGCTTGAAATTCAAAAGCAAAAAAAATCACAAAAATTATCAGTTTTTTCTAAACTGAAATAAAGAGTACCAAGCTATTCTGAAGTTACGACTAATCAATCCGGAAAGATTCAAATGGAGATGCCTACGTATTAGAGTTCTACAAAAAAATAATAGGAAGGTCTTAAAACCAAAAGGTTATTCATTTCTTTCGGGGAAGTCCATTGAGCAAAGTCTCTAGCCTATGATCTATTTTCGGCGTCAAAGCTGGAAAAACTGCTCTTTTGTACGAACTTATTTTATAATCTTTTTGTTGCAAGGTTCTTGAGTCTTGGCATTAAGGTTATTCTGGATGCTTAAGCTTCCTGGCATAGTAGTAATCTTTCCGGGTAATATGTTTGTTTCCTAATCCTATTGTAGACAAACGATACTACTGGAAAGACCATCCTGGATACTTAAGCTTCTTCCCACAGCAGTAATCGTTCGGTGGCAACATATTTTCCTCCTGATTCTATCATACACAAACAATGCCACTAGACATGATTAAAGTACTGTGATATCAGATATAGTCATTTTAGTTTAGATTGAAACAAGTATTTCTTGCTATAACTCGCGTTTCAGCATAAAAAGTTTTCCATCTCTTTTTGAAATGACTATATCATAAAATTTTTGGGCTCTAATAACGAGGTATACTTTCATCTACTGCCAATGAGTAGGCATCTATACCACCAATAATATTCTTAACATTTGTAAAACCCTGAGTTTTCAACCATTGACACATTTGAGCTGAACGCATCCCATGGTGGCACAAAACTAAAGTTTCTTGGTTCAAGTCCAAATCAAAATGAATTTGCTCTGACCATTCAGAAAATTTACTTAAAGGTAAAACTTTAAAACCTTTGATAAAAGCTATTTCCACTTCTTGCGGTTCCCGAACATCAACTAATTGCAATTTTTCAGGAATACCACCTATTAGGCGACTTCCTAGTTCTTGGACAGTAATTTCAAGAATAGGTTGTTTGGAAAAGTGTTGTGACATTTTTAGACACAAGAATCTATTGATTTACTGGTATTATAAACGAAATTATAGAAAGTCAAATCGGACTTTTGACTCCCGAGCCCTACTATCTGTGAAGATTTAGTAAGACTTTTGAGATTAGTTACAAGCGTCGACGGTACACTCCATTTATATACTAACAGGTCCTTTATCTTTTTTCTTCCTAATATCATGTCTAAAGGTGATGGTTGTCAATCATATCATGTCCGACTGTCGTCATGTAAGCTCAATATCATGGCCATACTTTTTATTAATTACTGTGTCATCAAAGATTAAATAAGCTGCTGTATCAGTAAACCAATTCTTCTTTTTCATGTGGTCGCAAACATTTCGCCATGAATCTTCTGAATTTAAAGACTAATATCTTAAATAGGGATTTATTGTATCATGGCTAATATTTTCGATTTGGGTTTTTGACGTAGCGTTATTGTAAAATTTGTGTGAGATTTAAGTAAATATTGACGAGTTACAAAAAAAATAAAATTTATGTTTTTGGAAACTAATATAATCATGTCATTATTGTCTAATAATTAAAGATTTTTGGCAGATTAATTTAACATTTTGTGACGTTGTTTGAATATATATTAAAAGTAGTATATATCCGAAAAAAAACTAATTATAGTATTGACAATTAAAGATAAAAGTACGCTATATATATTGTATCTGCGTAAGTCCTGATTATGAAAAAACTCACCTTTATTAATTGATTTTTAATTAACAATTAAAGTCTAATTAACCACTATATTCATCCCTTTGAGTCCCCTTCGATAATATAGTTAGGACTTACGCAACGGCACTATGTATAGTGGCAATATCTTAAAAATAATAATTTTTGGCACCACATATAGCGGTACTGCGTAAGTCCTGATAGTAATTAATAAGGATTAAGGCTCATTAAATTTTCTACTAATTATCTACAACAGATTTTTGACGATATTTCTGTTTTTTGTACACGAGTAAATTATATGTTCTTACCTTCAAAATTTTGGGGAATATATAGTTCAAAAATAGTTTATTTTCACTGACATTGACTTTTGGGAATATTTCGTTGATATCATCCAAGAAATGATGAATCTCAACCCTGAAAAAAGCCTAATTATCAAAGAAGTTGCGATCGCAACATTCATGGAACAAAGCCTATAAATAGCATAATACACTCGTAGCTAAATAGAAAAAAACTCTCAAAATCAGGCATAGTAATAATTCCAAGCATTTTAGGCTATTGATAGCTATAATCCTTATATATTAAGAGTTTTGAGAATTTTTTAAATTATACAGAACTTACGCAGTGCAGCTATATATAGTGCATTATCGACAATAAATTCAGATATTGACACTACAAGCAGTATCTTTACGTAAGTCCTAATTGAATTATCATTCAACTTATTGTCTCAAATGATTACTATATCTAGCATTAAGCTTACTTGCCACCCCGTGAGAGTTACAATACTACTTCAGGATTTATTTGTAGTATGTAAATATGCGATCGCAAATTGCTATAGTTTTTACTATCGCATACAGAAATAAAGAATGAGAATTAAATAAAGTCCAGAATTAATGAAAATAATCATAAATCTGCTGTGCCAACTTAGGTCCAACTCCGGACACTTCTGCCAACTGTTCCACCGTTGCCATCCTAATATAATCAACAGAATGAAAATGTCCCAATAACAACTTTTGTCGATGTTGTCCTAAACCAGGAATCTCATCTAAACGCGATCGCTTCATCCTCTGACTTCTTTTGTCCCGATGGAAACTAACAGCAAATCTATGAGCCTCATCCCGTAGCCTCCGCAACAACTGCACCCCCGGTTGTTCCGCATCAGTTGTTAAAGGCTGCGACTCCCCCGGCAAAAAAATCTCTTCCCGTTGTTTTGCCAAACTCACCACCCGCACTTCTTCTAACATATTCATCTCTTCCATCACTGCTACTACTGCTGAAAGTTGCCCTTTCCCACCATCTATCATGATTAAATCTGGTTTCTCTGTAGTAGGTTGTTTTTCATAGTCACGAAACCGTCGCCCCATAACCTCCGCCATACTAGCAAAATCATCAGAATGACCGGAACGCACTTCTGGATTTTTAATTTTATAATGTCGATAATGTTGTTTTGCTGGCAAACCGTCAATAAATACTACCCTGGATGCCACCGCATCTGAACCTTGAATGTGGGAAATATCATAACCCTCTATCCGGTGGGGTAACTCTGGTAAATCTAAGATTTCTGCTAAATCTGTCATAGCTTCATTGTTGCGATCGCTCATTTTTGCCAACCGCAGCAACTCATACTCAGCATTCTTTCTTACCATCTCAACTAATTCAGCTTTCCCCTGACGTTGGGGTACAAATATTTCTACTTTTTTACCTTTCTTTTCTGTCAACCAAATTTGCAAAAATTCACCCTCTGGCAACTCATTTTGCACAATAATTTCCGTAGGAATTTCTACAGATTCTACTATTTGATAATGGGATTCTAAAACCCGCTGCAAAATTGTTCCTAACTCTTGATTTTCAGCAATTTTAAAATCAGGAATTTCAGCAATAAATCCCAACCTACCTACTAACTTTCCTGCACGAATTTGGAATAGTTGAATGCAAGCAATTTGATGATTTCCGGCCAGAGCAATTGCATCTCTAGAAACTCTATCGTCTGGTAAAGAAACTTTTTGGTCAGCATTTAAAGAATTTAAACCTCTAATTTGGTCACGAATAACTGCTGATTTTTCAAAATTTAGCATTTCCGCTTCTTTTTCCATTTGAGTATTTAAAATATCAATTAACTCTCCAGTTCTACCTTGAAAAATCATTGCCACTCTTTGTACAATTTTATGATATTCCTCTGGAGTAATTAATTCCTGACAAACTCCAGGACAGCGACCAATATCATAATTGAGACAAGAGCGGTCCTTAAATAAAGGTTTTGGTCTTTGACGTAGGGGAAAAATTCGTTTGACTAAATGTAGAGTATTTCGGAGTAATGCAGTATCCACATAAGGACCATAATAACGATCTCTAGCTTTACCTAATCTCCGCTTTCTAGTAATAAAAATTCTGGGATAATCTTCCGACCAAGTTATGCAGAGATATGGATATTTTTTATCATCCTTAAGTAATACATTAAAATATGGTTGATGTTGTTTAATAAGATTAGCTTCTAATGCTAAAGCTTCAGCTTCTGTATCTGTGACAATAAATTCAATATCAACGATTTGTTGTATCATTAAACTGATACGATGAGTGTGATTTTTTCCATCTCTAAAATAGGAACGAACTCGGTTTCTAAGTTTTTTAGATTTACCAATATAAAGGATGCGCTCGCTACTATCACGCATTAGATAAATTCCCGGAGTTTGGGGAATTTCTTTAAGTCGATTTTCTAAACGTTCAAAGTCTCTTATTATAGGTAAAGTTTGAGTTATCATACTCACTTATCAGTTATCAGGTTTTGTGATCACTTAACAGTACTTCCTTCTGAAGTAGGAGGTTGGAAATAGTGCATTTTATTTGTTGATGGTGATATTTGAGGGCTATGGGCAACTCGCTAGTCAGAACTCAGAGATTACTCAGACTGAGTTTTAGTATTTAGCTATGGGAGCGTCCAATATTCCACTGCTATATCAGTTATCAGTTATAGTTATTTTAATCTAGATTGACACAAGTA
>JAKQYE010000209.1 GCA_023356605.1 Trichodesmium sp. MAG_R02
TCCGGACTCAGTTTGTATTTTAATAATTATCGGCGATCGCTAATATAAATTATAGAATTGCCCAAATTGTTATCTAGACTTGAAATCAAATACAAAGATCCCTTGATAATTCTCTCAACTGGTAGTTTAAACTAACTTAAGCTTGCCTGTGGCCTGAAACTTGTCGAGCCAGAAGGGGGACATAATCTAAATTCACTGAAACTTTTTCTCAATCAGAATTGCAATAACTTTTAAGTTAATTTTCCATAGTTTGTAATAGGTCTTAAGTTACTGTTCCAGAATTTAGCAATATACTGATAATCTTGAATCTCTTTTGTAATATAACTTAGTTGGTTAATTACATTAATTTATTCTTTTTATTCATAGTAAACGAATCTTTTTTTTTAATGTTATAGTATACATATTACTGAGGAAAGTCAAATTTAGTACTAAATTAAATTATGGAAGACATTAAAGATCAAATTCTCAACATGGCGGCAGACTTTTTCGGTACTTTTGGCCAAAAAGAAGCCTTCACTCTACTACTAGCAGTGGACCGAGAAAAAGTGTACAACGACTTCTTAAAAGCTGAAGCTGGTTTTAATGGTTATAAACTAGCTATTCTAGATAAAGGCATTAAAAATTCTCCCTATCAAAACCAGGTAGAAAATTATCCAGAATATTTAACAATGCTGCCCAGTTTAGCAATCTATGGGGCTAAAAATTTTCCCAATATTGGTGAACTTCCTAACATTGATGAACAGGGTCTTAACTTTATCCATTCTGATATTAAAGAAGCCTGTATTTGTTTAGCTGGTAATGCTGATGGACCCTTTAAATCTCGTTGGTTAGGTAGAAATTCTCTAGATAAATGTCAGTGCTGGAGTTCTACTAAAATTATTGCAATTTTAAATGTAATTTGTTCTCTTAATACTGATATTAATACTTGTCAAATTCGAGGGAATGGAAAAAATATAAACTTTAATGAAGCTGTAGAAGATGTAGTTTCTTATGAAAAAAAAATAGGTAGTTCTAATGCTTTGTCTGCAATGTTTAAATGCTTCCAAACTTATATTGATTTAGAATCATGGCTGAAGGAAATGACAGGCAATAATCATACAGAATTTCAAGGTGTATATGGTGAAGACCCCTTTATTTTGTCTCCTGAAATTGTCCAAGACAATCAAGTTTTATTGAGTGCTACATCAGAAAGTAAAAAGCGAGAAGATCAGACTGGAGAAAATACTGTTACTACTTACGATCTAACTAGAATTATGTCAATGGTAGGGTGGTATTATCATTTGCCAGAACGAGCAAAACTACCAGGAATGTCTTGGGAAAATTTGCAACCTTTGATTAGGAATTATGGCAAAGATACTTCTCGTTATGTGGATGTAGCCCTAGAAAAATTGGGAATTCAAAATAGTATTAAATCTCCTGTTATTTTGTCTAAATTGGGTTTTGGATATAGTAGCAGTCGTAAGCGTACAGAACTTATTTATACTTGTTTTGCTCAGTTTGAATATCAGGAAAAAGTTAAATCTATAGCTATGACTTTGCGGGGTGCAAGAGCTTTAGGAGATTTTGACAGAGAAGCAGTAGAAATAGATGCTCGGATGGCAGCAGAAGTAACAGAAATTATCAGACTTTTAGTAACAGATGAACTGGGTTAACAAAGTCAAAACTAAGAAGGTGCAAAGTTAGAGATCAAAAACTTAATTATTACAGCAGTTTTCATGTCAGTAGACCACAGGTTTTGGTTATGGCGATGTAGTTCATCAATTTGAAAAGCGCACTAAACCGGAAACGATGTTATATCAAATCCGGTAGCATAGGTGTTATTTAGGGCTTGCTAATTAATTCTCAAAAGTTTTCATGTCAGTAGACCACACTAGGGACGTTGCATGCAACGTCCCTACAAGGTTTTAGTTATGGCGATGTAGTTCATCAATTTGAAAAGCGCACTAAACCGGAAACGATGTTATATCAAATCCGGTAGCATAGGTGTTATTTAGGGCTTGCTGATTAATTATCAAAGCTTTGGCAGATAAAGGCTTTAGACTTATTTTAGTCTTAAAAATTACTAGAAAATCGGTGGTTCAACCTCAAAAAGTGAGGATTTCAGGCTGACCATGACAGAAAAGTACAGGGATAATTCTTACCACTACCTCCTCTGTAATTTCCATTTCTCGTGACTTGTGACTCCCTATTTACTACTCCTTACTCCTGCAGACCCTATTTAGTATAAAATGTCAGAGTCTATAATTGTAGGGGCGAATGGCCATTCGCCCTGACCCATTCTGTTATGATCAAAGAAATTATATGACTCTGATACTCCGAAGCCAATGGATTTTATCTCAACCTGTATTTCGCATACCAGCAGCAATACCATTAAGAGTCAACAAAGCACCACGCAATAACTCACTCTTACTATAACGAGAATGAATGACACCAGGTGTAACCATATCATGCTGGCGCAGGCGTTTCAGCAAAGCCACCTGTAACATACCTAGAGGAATAATCGTCTCATTCCGCAATTGTACGGAACGCTGTAAATCTGGGTCTCCATCCAAAGGTCGTTGATGACCTGAAATTTGTAGCACTAAATTCCGTGTCAGGTGATATTCAGTAGCAATTTGCTCAAACAATGCCTCAAAGCGTTCCTGGTATTCTGGTTTAGATAATTCGCGCACATAATAATGAGCAATTTGTAAATCTACCTTAGCTAGAGTCATCTCCACCTTAGAAATCACAGTGGTAAAGAAAGGCCACTTCAAATAAAAGTATTGCAAAAGTTTCAGGTGTTCTTCTGGTTCTTGTTCCACAAACTCTTGTAAAGCCGTTCCTACCCCATACCAAGCAGGTAAGAGGAAACGACTTTGAGTCCAACTAAATACCCAAGGAATTGCTCGTAAACCAGAAATTGTTTTCTTCTTATCACTTTTGCGCCGAGCTGGACGAGAACTAATTTGTAATTGACTAATTTCCTGAATTGGTGTAACCTGATAGAAAAATTCTACTAAATCCTCTTGTTCATAAATCAGATTTCGGTAATGGCTGCGCGATCGCATGGCAAACTCTTCCATAATCTGATTCCAAGGTTCAATTTCATCAAAACCTGTATGTAGCAAACTAGCTTGAATTACTGCAGTAGTAACATTTTCCAAGTTAGACATTGCTAAGTGAGGTAGAGAATATTTAGAGGCCAGTACCTCTCCTTGTTCAGTAATCTTAATTCGCCCACTAATACTCTTTCCCGGTTGAGCCAAAATAGCCTTATAAGCTGGACCCCCACCCCGTCCTACAGAACCACCACGTCCATGAAAGATGCGCAGGGCAATGCCATGTTCCTCACCTATTTTGTATAAGGCCTTTTGAGCTTTATGAATTTCCCAGTTACTACTTAAGAACCCAGAATCTTTATTACTATCTGAGTAACCCAACATCACCTCTTGCAAATAAGGAGTTTCTAATTCAGACTTGATGGGCTCTTTTGGTAATTTATCATACCCACCAGCAAGTGCAGCACGATACAGAGACAACTCAAATAAATTGTGCATTACCCGGGGAGCATCCCTCAAATCTTCCACTGTTTCAAACAAAGGAACCACCTGAATACTACTCACACCAGTTGCCGGATCGTAAAGTCCTGCTTCCTGAGCTAACAATAATACTTCTAATAGATCGCTAACATCCTTACTCATACTAATAATATAAGTTTGGCAAATTTCTTCACCAAACTCTAACTGTAGTTGTCGCAGCATTCGGAAAGTATTAATGATTTCACAGGTTCTCTCAGAAAAAGGTAATTCTTGAGGAATTAATGGGCGACGAGTCGGTAACTCTGTTGACAACCACTCAGTCCGCTCTGCTTCTGACATTTCTATATAAGGTTTAGGCAGAATTTGTAAATATTCGGTAATTTCTTGGAGCACTGCTTCATGAACAGAAGACTCCTGACGGATATCTAGTCGTGCTAAATTAAAACCAAAAATTTCTACTTGAGAGATTAGATTTTCCAAGTCACTACAGCTTAAACCAGTTTCTTCAAGGTTACGCTGAATTAGTTTTAATTCAGCTAAAAAATCAGAACTAGACTGATAAGTGCCTGTTGTTTCCCGGCGTTGAGAAATAACTTCTTTTTCTATTTGAATTTCATCACCATTACTTGATCGAGTATATAAAAGTTTGTTGCGCTCCCGAGTATTTTCTAGACGCTTTTTCACATAAGACAACTTCAAGCGATAAGGTTCTTGCCGATAGCGGATTGCCCATTGATCGTATACTTCTGACATTTGTACATGGTCACCGTCTAGGGAGTCTAACAATTCTGGTAATACATCACTCCAATGCAGGGATAAACTCAAAAGCTCTTTTAGGCGATCAATAGCATTAATATACTTATCTAATACTATCTGACGTTGGTAGCATGCAGTTTGCCAAGTTACCGCTGGTGTACAAAAAGGATTTCCGTCACGGTCAGCTCCTACCCAAGAACCAAACTTGCAGAAATTGTAACTCGGTGGTTTTAGATAAGGGTAAGAATTATGTAAGGCTTGCTTAAACCTACGATATAGTTGGGGAGTAGCATCAAATAGAACTTCGTTAAAATAATGAAGAGTAGTTTCTACTTCATCTAATACACTAGGTTTAAATTGATGTAGTTCGTCTGTACGCCACCACAAAAGAATTTCTTCTGTTAACTGTTCTTTGAGAGATTCTGTTTCCCACGATGAAACTAGAGGATTTTCTTTTTCTCTATCTATGTTTGATGCTGAAAAGCTTTCATCTACTTTATCGAGCTCTTGGAGAATTTTGGCAATACGTCTCTGTTTTGTTCTAATTGTACGACGAACAATTTCTGTTGGGTGTGCTGTAAACACTAAACGGACGTCTAAGTTATCAATTAATCGTTGAATTAATTGCGATGGTACATTGAGAGTCTGTAGGAGGGGAAATAAATAATGAAATGTACCCTCCCCTTCAGGTTTAGTTGCGTTATCGTTCCACACTGGTATACTTCCAACCCGCAGGGAACAGGTGTCACCATCTTTAGCTACAACATCATCTTTAAGGATTAGTTTTCCTAAACTGTTGTTGTTATGAGAGTAGGCTAGTTGTTGAATTCTTTGTTCATGATGTTGTTCCACAATATTGATTAGCTGAAAATATAGAGCAAAAGCTCGAGCTGCCCGAATTGCATCTTTTAGTTCTAGTTGTTCAATCACTTGTTCAGTTTCTGAACCTAGAAAGTCAGGAGCTTGTCCTTCTGGGGAATGAACCGAGCGCATCTTCTGAAGTATATCCACCAATTCTTGGCCACACTCTTGTCTGAGCACTGACTCCCACAAATTTTCAACTATTTTAATTCGATTATGCAGAAATAGATCCGAAGCTGTCATTGGGCCATTTTTTAATTTTGGTTCTAGAGTTATTTCTTCTGACTGTAGTACTGAACTCATATTGGCTGTTCCTTTTTAATTAATCACATTAAAAAAAATGTATTTATTGATACTATTATCTCTATTAGATGGGATTTAATAGTATTAAGGTTTAAAAATAACCTATACTAACAGGGTTGTTATGTCCGTTCCCACAAATCTACAAAATTCAACATTAGGAGTTGCCCTGTGAAAATACTTATAAACTACATCACTCCAACACTGTTATAGGGATTTTGTTAATTTTTTCATAATGTTTGAGCTATTTTTCCCTTAATGCAAGGTGCCAAAAACAGAAACTTCTTATGGGTATCATTATGTTTCACTACGGGGTTAATTTATAAGGTTTCTTAATTTTTCCTCTTTTCTTACAGTGGTTTTCATGATTAGTAGACTATAGGAACATCCCTAGAAAGTTTTGGTTCTGATGATGTGGTTTATCAACCTGAAAAACCCTGTAAATATATTATCAATAGTATTACAATGCTTTGGTATTCATCCTGTTAAACAGGATGACAATTGTTGTGGCTCTACCTTAAACTTAAAAAAAATTAGTCTTGGGTAAGATTAAGATTAAATAAAATTACAAGTCTAATGGATTTTGGGGAAAATTAAGGATTGGTAGGCGATCGCCACGAAATATTTCCTCACTATATAGGCCAACTCCTGATAACAACTCATTAATGGCTTTATTAGCCAACAGACCCACTAAAACTGGACCCGTGGCCAAGCTGAGGACAATATCGGAGGAAATTTTCCAACTAGGAGTTTTACTGGTTGGATTTTCAGAGGAATTTTCTCGAAAGGATTGCATAGGTATTATCTCACTAAGTTGGTGACATAGTTTTTCACCTGAATTTAAGTATTTTAGCTAAATTGTCGAGAGGCTTCACACCATAATTTTAAACTTGGTTAGGACTTACGCAGAAACTGTATTATGATGCTAGGCCGGTTGGAATATTTGTTACAAATGATAGGGACGTTTCATGGAACAGACCTAGGTCAGACCGGAGTTGGTAGAAAGACTGAAGTTGAAATAAAGAAGTTAGAGTAAATCTTGAAAAAAAGAGGTAAACGATAAAGGTAACTGTATTAAGTAAATTAGAGCCGCTCTTTCAAATCCTCTGGATGAGTCATCACCCATAGTCTTAATAAAAGCAGGAAATAAATATTATAGTCATTTCAAAAAGAGATGGAAAACTTTTTTAGCTGAAACGCGAGTTATAGCAAGAAATACTTGTCTCAATTCTTTATTAAAATAACTATAATATAAATTTTGTAACTTTTTATATCGGTTTAATTTAGCAGGTAGTAGGATTAGAATAAATAGTAGATTCTTAGGGGGAAAAAAGCATTCTAATTGCGATCGCTACTACTGAGCACTAACAATTTTCGCATTTTATGATGTTGCCGACTGACTAGTTGCAATGGAAGATAGCCTTCTATAGCCATCCTATGAGTGATCGGGCGCAAAAATCCTACTGCTTTTTAGGAGACACGAAATAGGGAGCAGAGAATAGGTAAGAGTTTCAAAATTTTTATTAATTTTTTGATTTGTCGCAACCTATTTAGTATTGCTATACTATCTCAGACAAATAAAAAAAATCAAATAAATTAACCCCAAAAAATGAATACTAGAAATGAAATTAATACCATAGCATTACAAAAATTAGTGTCTAAAAAAAACCTGTTTAATGAATTTCCAAATATCCACAAATATCTAGCAATTAATGGTATCTCTTAATCAAATTTGATGATTCCTATCTGAATTATTTCCGAGTTTATTAACCTTTAGTTTTGCCTTTTGTAGATTGTTTTGTTTCTCCTTTAGTGATACTTTTTTTGACTTCAGGTGGTTTTCGTTGTGATGGAATAGGACTTTTAACCCTAGGTCTCTTAGTACGAAATAAAACCCCATCTTGAGATTGTTCTAATACCAACATTGGTACCGGTTTTGCTTTTTGATCCCAATCAACAAGTACAATCCGACCTTGAATAGTAGGGGTCCAATTACTCTGGCCATTACTAGGACTAAGATAAGTTTCTAAACAATCAATAATTTGATTAATAGTTTGAGACGTTGCCTGAGTTGGTAACTTTGTCAGTTTGATTGATACCCGAAATAATACTCTTTTTTTCTGGTTTATACCCGTTTCTCCAGTGTCATATTCTACCTCAAATTTTGAATCAATTTTTCGCCCACTTGGATTTCCTCTTTCTCCTGGTGCGAGTTGAGCAGGGCGCATTGCAACAGTAATTTGCTGTTTTACTTTTATCTTAATTTGGTTGACAATACCAAAGTGGAAAACTTCCTCTTCCATCCGCATTCTTAAGTAATCCAAGTTAAATTCCCGGGAATGAATTAGGTCAGGATTTTTTTCCATTTTACCTATGGTTGCTACAGCTAATTTATACTTTTGTTGAAGGTCTTTGTTTCTAAACACCTCTATATTAAGTTTCTTCTTAAATTGTTTGATTTTTATTTTGTGAAATATACCCAAAACAATCAGCAATATTAACAGTAATCCAGATGTACCTATCCAAATATATTCTACTTTGAGCAAATTTAGTCTTGGAACTGGAGAGGTTTGGGCTAACTTCGGTTCCATAACAATAATTGATGTTAACATAGGCTCTACAGAGAATTTAATAATAAATTTACAGAAGTTTGAGCTTAAAAATCAGGGAGTTAATATTTTCAGAATAAATACCTAATAGTTATACTCGTAGGTAGTTAAGGCTATTGATTGGCCAAAAAACTAAGTACTTACATAGAATTATTTACACAACGCAATGTTTATATAAGGATTAGATTTTAGCTTCTCTCGATGTGTAATTTATTTTGTTTACCTGCTAATAACTTGGTTGAAAATAACCACTAGGTAATGTATGATATAAATCCTTAGATGAACTGACTTGAAGGTCTATCATCTCGATTTATGGTGTAATCCTAAATAAATCTTGTAGTATCATCGAAATTAATAGGCTGAATTAAGTTATAAATTTTAACCAAGCTGACCAAAACACAAAGGCTATCAATAATCTAATAGCTCGTCATTAGTTATACCAGATTCATTACATATATTCTAAGTGCTGAACAGCCTAGACGTGTAACAATTACAGGGAGGAAATAATGGTAATAAACTTGGCCTAAGCACTTAACTCAATAACTATGTTATAAGCTATACCTCCATTAACTTCAGTATAAAAATTCAGCTAAGATATTTTTAATCTTTAAGTTACTATCTATAAATTTGTAAATATACTACTTAATATAAGTTCCATAAAATATACAAATTTGAAAATTAAACCTCTCAAGAAATATAGAAGTATTGATATTGAATAAAATTCACCAAAGTTATATTGATTATTACTTGAGCTTAACTAAATATCTGAAATAATTCTCATTCCTAATTGTGGCCTACGAACCTCTTCATCATAAATATCGTCCTCAGAGCTTTGCAGACTTGGTAGGTCAAGATGTCATTGCCCAAACTCTCACTAATGCCATCCAGACCCAACGCATTGCCCCAGCATATCTATTCACAGGACCCAGAGGCACAGGCAAAACTTCTAGTGCTCGGATTTTTGCCAAATCTATTAATTGTCTTTCCCATGACTATCCTACACCCAGCCCCTGTGGCACTTGTAATGTTTGTATAGGAATTACAAAAGGGTCAACTCTGGACGTTATAGAAATTGATGCTGCCAGCAATACTGGGGTGGACAACATCAGGGAATTAATTGAAAGATCCCAATTTGCACCTGTGCAGTGTCGCTATAAAGTATATGTGATAGATGAAGTCCACATGTTGTCTGTGTCTGCCTTTAATGCTTTGCTCAAAACTTTGGAGGAACCACCAGAGCGAGTAGTATTTATCCTGGCAACCACAGATCCCCAGAAAGTCTTAGCAACTATTATCTCCCGTTGCCAACGTTTTGATTTTCGCAGAATTCCTCTGGAAGCAATGGTAAAGCACTTACATCATATTGCTACTGAAGAAAAAATTGATGTTACAACTGAAGCCATACAGATGATAGCTCAAATTGCTCAAGGTGGGTTACGAGATGCAGAGAGTTTGCTAGATCAGTTGAGTTTGTTAGCAGGAGAAATTACAGTTGAACGAGTTTGGGATCTGGTGGGGGCAGTGCCGGAACGAGACTTAATGGTACTGCTAGAAGCGATCGCCTCGGATGATTCCACGAAAGTATTGAAGTGCACTCGTCAAATTATGGATAGGGGTAGGGAACCAGTTATTATATTGCAAAATTTGGCAGCATTTTACCGAGATTTATTGATAGCAAAAACAGCACCGACAAGTAGAAGTTTAGTGGCGTTGACAAAACCCACTTGGGAACACCTTTGTCAATTTTCCCAAGACTGGGATATACCAATTATTTTAGCTGGTCAAAAGCATTTACAAACATCGGAAGTACAAATTAAAAATACTACTCAACCTCGTTTATGGTTGGAGGTAACTTTATTAGGATTATTGCCTTCTGCATTACCGAAATTTAAACAGTTTGAAAAACAAGAAACTAGAGAAATAAGCCACAATATTTTTGTTGAAAATACTTCCAAAAATTCAGGACAATCCCTGACAACAAAATCGATTTATGGACAACCAAAACAGCAAGTATCAGAAGTCAAAGAAGTTCCTCCTGCTGCTGCTCAAAGTAAAGAAAATTTTACTTCTTCAACTAATGATACAGTAAAAAATTATCCGTCAGATTCATCAGAAGCTGGTAAGATTGAGAGGGAATTAGAATTAAAGAATACTTGGGAAAAACTTCTGGTGGAAGTTACACCGTTCACACAAGCTTTATTAAGTAAAGAAGAAGCCATATTATTAGAGTATAATAATCAACTTGCGCGTATTGGTATTAGAGGGAACTTAAAGAAAATGGTTATTTCAAGAATTCCTCATATTGAAGCTGCGTTTGAGAAAGTTTTTCACACTTCGCTAAAAGTCAAAGTAGAGGTAATAAATAATCAACAAAAACAGAATGGTTTCAGTGAAAAAAATCATCTAAATCATAGTCGAATAGAAAGCCTAAATAGTCACAATAAACAAAGGCAAGAAATTGCTAATTATGATGATAAAATTGTAGAAAATGAACTAGAAATTCCTCTGTCATCTAATCCAATAAATTCCCATGGAGAAAATAAAATTATCCCAGAGGTTTCTCTGGATAAGGCACAGTTCAATGATGTAGTGGAACAGGAAAAAGATTCTGAAGGAGAAAGACAGGATCTGGCGCTTGCTACTAGTCGCATAGTTAATTTTTTTCAAGGAGAAATAATAGATATAGAATCAATTAAATTTCCAGATAAAACAAACAAAACAGATAAAACTGATTTACCTGTAACATCTAAGTCTATTGATTTTCAGGATAAAAAATCTAAAAATAGTCATGTTGATATAGACGAACCAGAAGAAGATGAAAAGATTGACTTGGATTATAATATTGATCTTTAATCTGATTCTCCTCGATTAAATTAAGACTCAATTTATAATATAAAAAACATTAAAAAAGTAAGTGACAAACATAACTATAGTCATTCCGAATAAGAATGGGATACTTTTTAAGCTAAAACTCTTTCACAGCAAGAAAATCTTGTCTCAATCTAAATCAGAATGACTATACTATTTGATCTTTTAACCCACATTCCGCACTTCCCGCATGTAGTACAGAAAGATACATAAATTATCATTACTATTTTGAGTCAACAAATTAAACAAATTAATTCTATAGAAAAGAAAAAATTAGTGGCATGAAT
>JAKQYE010000021.1:0-5434 GCA_023356605.1 Trichodesmium sp. MAG_R02
TTGCCACGACGTTAAAACTGCGGAGGATTTGAAAGCAGTAAACTTTCTCAAGACTCCAGTTGGTTTAAAGTGGAATTTTAAGGATGTACCTATGAAAAAGGACGTTTAGGAGAGGAGCCGTGTGAGGTGAAAGTCTCACGTCCGGTTCTGAAGACGAGCAGGCTCTATAAAGGAATTATTCTGGTTTCGGAGCTTGCTTAGTTTAACCTATACTTGATTAATGATTGCTATTGCTAGTTGCTGCCTAATATCTATTATTTTAGATATGAGGCTTAAAACTAAAAGCGTTGCTAATTTATGTCTATCATTTTTCTTTAATGGTGATAATGCTCCGCATCGCTACCGCCTTTCGTGTCTCATAGCAAAACGCCTAACTATTAACTAAAAAGCATTTTAAATTTGGCCAAATTCAGTTTTTATAGCTTGGTTCAGGAACGCCACATGTTAGTACTGAATAGTCAAATTATTCAGAAAGCACTCCTGAATTAGTTAATCGGTAGTTGTATAGGAAGTTTAAAGATACAGCAGATTTGATAAGCGCGTGAAGTACAGTTTCCCGCTACATTCAAATCTACTGTGAAGCCTCAGAAACCTAATATTAAATAGATAAAGAGGCAAAAAATGAGCGTTCTTTAATCTAATCAACAAGTCTGTAGTTATCCCAACAGTCAAGTTAGTAGAAATAATAACGCTAAAACTAATTGTGCAAATGGTCCTGGGACATCATAACCAGCAAAACTTTAACCTGATTTTGATTCGTACCAAAACCACAACCGTCATTTCTTTCCCATGTATTCATAGTTAAAAGCGAGGATCGGGAGTTTTGGCGAAATAATTTGAGTAGAAGGATAAAAAATAAGTGACTCAAGAATTTCATGTTTCAATTACTCCCCTGGGAGAAGAGGAATATTTTGTCCGGACAGAAAAAGTACCTATTGGTGGCCTAGTGGCTGAAGAAATAGTCGAATGGCCTGTGGAACAATGGCTGGCCCAAGCCCGTCACCTATTTCGCGATCCATTAATCGATCTCCTAGAAGGAAAGTCCAATTCTCTAGTAGTGACCCCCAATCAGATTGTGGCCAGGTCTGGGGAAATAGTGAGTCCAAGTTTAGTAGCACTAGGCCAAGAAATGTATCAAGAACTATTCAAAGATACCCTGAGAGATAGCTGGAATTGTGCCCAAGGAATCGCTCATAATCGAGGAGAGGTTTTACAGTTACGTTTAGGTACTAAGGACAGACATATATCCAGTTTGCCTTGGGAAGTACTCCATGTAGGCGATCGCCCCCTGGCGACTGGTACTGATATTGTCTTCTCCCGCTATCAACCTAATACCTGCTCATCTAAACCTACCCGGATATTAACACCCGAAGAACCATTAAGAATTTTAATGGCGATCGCAACTCCCATTGATAAGGACAGTCTACAACTAGAAAAAGAATATGAGGCATTACAACAAGAACTGCAAAAAAATAGTGGGAAAACTCAGATTCACCTGGACATTCTCCGGCAACCAGGGCGAGAACAACTTACTCAAGCATTAGAACAAGGTAAATATCAAGTTTTCCACTATGCCGGTCATAGCAACTGGGGTATTTCCGGTGGTGAAATATCTCTAGTGAGTAATATAACAGGTTTAACAGAAAGTTTGAGTGGTAAGGATCTATCAGGTTTGCTAGTTAACAATGGCATTCAGATGGCGATCTTCAACTCATGTCGAGGTGCTTACAACCATCTTATTAACCCCACTGATGAGGGAATAGAGCTCAACTTAGCAGAAGCAATGGTAAAACGGGGAATTCCTGGAGTACTAGCAATGGCGGAACGCATTCCAGATGAAGTTTCCCTTATCCTAACACGTTTGTTTTATCGTAATCTCAATCAAGGTTATTCCATAGACTTAAGTTTAAGTCGGGCAAGACAAGGTTTGATTTCTGCCTACGGTTCACATCAACTTTATTGGGCATTGCCTGTTGTTTATCTACATCAAGATTTTGGTGGATATTTAATTGAACAACAAAACCATTCTAAAAATGAAATACAAGAGGATTTCCTCACACCTATTAATGAAAAAATTGAAGATTCTAAATCATCAGAAAGTTTAACTCCTGTACAACCAGATATTGATTTAGAAAACCTGGATAAATATCCTACTGAACCTCAACATGAGGATTTGAATTTGCAGGTTAAAAATAGTAAAGATAAAGTGATGACACTTGAGGATATATTGCCAGAAATAGAAATAGCAAAGCAACTCAATAATCAAGACCATGAAAAACAAGAAGATTTAATTGCACCTACACAAAGTAGTGAAGAATTAACTCAGTTAATATTCACGACATCAAATATTGCGAAAAAATCTCATAAGTCTCTCTGGAAAAAAAGATTAACATTATTAACATTAGGATATGGGATTTCAGGAATAATGTTATTTTTTGGTATTAACCCCATTAGTTTCAATAATCGTCAATTACTAATGAGTTCGAGATTGCCAAAAGCACCTGCTCCAACTATCAAATATAAATATAACAGAGTTCGATTTGTTAATGAGACAATTAATAGTACTCTAGAAGTACAGAACTTAGCAATTAAACAGTTTAATCAAAATGATATTCAGGCTGGTAAAATGGTAGTAGAAACATTATTAGAACAAGGAGAATTAGCTGAAGCAACAGAAGTTATAGCTGCTGTGCCAGAAAAAATAAGTGAAGATCCAGAAATCAATTTTATCAAAGGTCGATTAGCTTGGGAATTGTTCCAGGATAGAAATCAAAATAACCTGATAGATGAAGCTATAAAATCTTGGGAAAAAGCTGCTGCTCAGAGCCAGGAAACCATTCAATATCAAAATGCTTTAGGTTTCGCTTATTACACCAAAGGAGATATAGAAAAAGCTTATGCAGCTTGGTTAAAGGTGTTGCATTTATCTGGAGAAATTACCTCGGAAATTGAAAAGGTTAGTCCTATTTCTTATAACTACCAGGGAAATTTATCTGTCAAGAATAGAGAAGTTATAAATGCTTATGCAGGTCTAGGATTAGTCACGTTTAAATATTCTCAAAATTTACAAAAAACTCCCACTCAAGCTTTTAAATATGCTAGTAAAGTTATGAGAGAAGCTGGCCAAGAGTTTCATGTGCTACAACTGCAAAAAAATTGGTTGTGGTCCCCTAAAGCTCGTCAAGATTGGGATTTACTATTGAAAATTCGAGATCGACAGCAATTTGAACATAATAAGAATTCAGAAGAGTTGGCTTAGTAATAGTGATGCTAAACCCAGTGACAGTTTATACTTGAAGTCTGAAGTTTGAAGTTAAATTAGCAGCAAGGACTAAATTTAAGAACTGTGAGAATGCCCTAAGGGCCCTGGTGGTTACTATAATTTATAAACATAGGGAATTTAATCTGAATTAGGTGCACTACTAGCGGGCAAGATACCAGCTCTAGAGAAGTTTTAATCTTAATATTTTTACTTTACATACTTGGAATCTGCACATACTTTAAATCTGCTGTAATATCACATTCACTTACTTTGAAGTGTTACAATAAATAGGGTTTATAGGAGGTAGATTTAGTATAGTGGGGTGTTTAATACTTTTTGACACTAATACTACCGGATTTGATAAAATTTGTAGACAAAAGAACTTTCTCCTTTCCTTCCTCCAAACTGTAAATATTCAATCAGACATAATATAAATAAGTCAGTTGAGTAGAATAAAAATTCTGAATAGCTTACCTAATTGAAGTAGTAATGGCTAGATATATTGAAAGTTTATTCCCTAAATAACTAATCTAATTCTAGAAAATATCACCATGACACAAAAATATGAAAATACTGTCAATTTTTTTAACTCAGTTCCTGGGAGGATACTCTCACATCTAATTGCTGTTTTGTTGACTCTAGGTGGTGTTTGGTTGTTTCACAATAGGCCATTAAATTATTCCCAAACTATACCTTTAACTCCTGACCCAATTAACCTTGAAATATATAACAAAAAAACACCTGTTAGTTATAGTGCAAATACTGTAGAAACAGAAAAAAAATTAGCTATTGAACAGTTTAGTAAAAATGATATTCAAGCTGGAAAAAAAGCTATCGAGTCTCTGCTTAATAGAGGTGCTTTTTTAGAGGCAAAAGAAGTTCTTAATATTCTCAAAAACACAGTTAATAATAATAACAATATTGACCCTGATATCAATTTTTTATATGGTCGATTGGTTTGGGAATTAGCCCAAGATGGAAATAGGAATTATACTGTAGATGAAGCCTTATATTTTTGGAAAAAAGCAGTTTCTCAAAGCCCTAATTATATTTTATATCAAAATGCTATAGGTTTTGCTTACTACACAAAAGGGGAATTTAAGAAAGCTTATGATGCTTGGTTTAAAGTCTTAAAATTATCAGGAGAAACTTTATCAGAAACAGAAATATTGCAGAAGATTTCGACTGAGGATATTACTACTCCAGAAGTTGAACAAAAAGATGCTCTTAATGCCTATGCAGGTATTGGATTAGTAATGATGAAGTCTGCTCAAACTTCTCAGGGAAATGAGCAAAGAGAACGCTGGTTGAGAGCGCTCCAATATCGGACAAAAGTGATGAATGAAGCTGCAAGAGAATATCATATTCCTCAACTGCGACAAAATTGGTTATGGTCCCGAGTGGCGCTGCGAGATTGGGATTTTCTGATGAGAACGGATTGGAATATATTAAGGAAAAAAAACAACTGATATCCTACCATGTCCGTTTAAGCATTAAGATTATAGATACAGGACTTACGCAACGGCACTAATGGTAGTGGCAATATCTTGAAAAAGACAAATTTATGCGCCATATGTAGCGGTACTGCGTAAGTCCTGAGATAATTAAATTTGTTTTAAAGTTCTACTTTCAATTTATAAAGAATTAATTATTTATGTAGAATAATTAATTTTATTTTTGGAGATATCTATATCCCACATTTCGCACTTCTTAACATTAAATTTATAAGTTTTATTAATATAGTTGTTTTAAAATAATAATGAGAGAGTATTTGGCACAATAATTACGAATAATTTCCAAATCGAGATGTATTGATAGGTGAATACATTATAGCTCTTTTTTATGTGCTAGAATCATGTTCTATGTCATTTAAATCAGGAGAGTATTTTGGCAAAAATAGTAATTGGTGACCCCCTGCTTCTACTAATTCTCTAATAACGTTTTTTCCTGTTTAATTGGTGAATTATCCATAATTAATACACTGGGATTTTTTAATGATGGTAATAAATGTTGATAATACCATTGTTTAAATCTCACGGCATTTGGGGTTACTTTAAATATAATTGGTGCTATTAAATCTTTGGACATCTAGCCTGTCCGTTATATTTTTGGGTAAGTTGAATGCTTGCCCCAATTATATTCATCCCTTAATTCACCAACTCCGAAAATAAT
>JAKQYE010000021.1:5534-41736 GCA_023356605.1 Trichodesmium sp. MAG_R02
AATAATAATAAAGAAGAGTTTTGATATCCTTATCTATATTTGGAACTACCAACTAATTAACTAGAAAGAGGAATCACATGAGCGATCGCTTTCGAGAATTACTCAAAACCATTGGCAGTGGTACCCACACAGGGAAAAATTTAACTCGCCAAGAAGCAGCAGCAGCAATGGGGATGATGTTGTTAGGAGAAGCAACACCTGCCCAAATAGGTGCTTTCCTTATTGCTCATCGTATTAAACGTCCCACAGGTGAGGAATTAGCAGGAATGTTAGATGCCTATAACGAATTGGGGCCAAAACTTAAAAGTCGACCATCTATGGGTATAGTGACAATTTTAGGTTGTCCTTATGATGGGCGATCGCGAACTGCACCTATCACGCCACTCACAGCTTTAATTTTGGCAACAGCAGGAGTATTTGTTGTGATGCATGGTGGAGCGCGGATGCCAACAAAAGAAGGAATACCTTTTATTGAGATATGGCAAGGATTGGGGGTTGAGTGGGGAAAACTATCACTGGTGGAGGTGCAACAGGTATTTGAGGAAACTGGTTTAGGCTTCGTTTATCTACCAAAACATTTTCCCCAAGCAGATGCTTTAGTAGAATACCGTCGAGATATTGGTAAACGAGCTCCTATAGCAACAATGGAATTAATTTTGGTGCCCTTGGTCGAAGAAGTTCATTTAGCTGCAGGGTATGTTCATCCTCCCACAGAAGGTATGTTTCGTGAAGCTTTTAAATTACATGGTTTGAGTAATTATACAACGGTGAAGGGGCTAGAGGGAAGTTGTGATTTGCCTCGCGATCGGACAGCTATTATTGGGGTGTCGGTGCTATCTGGGAATCATGTCACATTTGAACGTCTGTTCTTACGTCCGAGTGACTATGGTTGTGGAGGGAAGGAAGTTCCATTAGGTTCAACTGTGGAATTAGTAGAAGAGATGCAACAAGTATTGCAGGGTAAAATGAGTCAGTTAATGTCAGCAGCTATTTGGAATGGAGGTTTTTATTTGTGGCGTTGTGGAATTTGTTCTGATATTAACAAAGGTTTGTCGAAAGCCGAAAGTTTATTAAACAGTAGTAAAGTTGCAGATAAGTTGAGAGAAATTAAAGCAAAAATTGGGATATAAATTTAGTAGTTGCTAAAAGAAAGTTACAAATTATGATTAATTATTGACCTAAAAAATATTATTATTTAGCAATTAAATGAGTACAGATAAAGGTTAGTAAATAAAACTAGAATAACAAAATATTATCTTTATATCCACATCCCACACTTCGCATTGTATTATAATAGACTACAAAAAAAACTATTTAATTAAGTGGAATTACTTATGGTCTTTAGTCACTTCAAGTGAGATAATAAAGCTGATGATTCTATTCTTATTGAGTATCAAAAAATGTCTTTAATAGAATCAATAAAAGTTAAAAATATCGACCCAACAAAGGAATAGTTGCAGGGTTAATTGATGAGATAGGAATAGTGGAAGTAATTAACCAAAAATGTAGGAGTAGATAATCGATAAAAAATAGCTGTTGGACAAGTAATAAAAGCTTTAATTTTGAATGATTTAGAGATGGTCTCACGTCCATTATAGTCATTTCAAATTATATTGGAAAACTTTTTCTGCTGAAACTTACAGGACTTACATATTGCTTCTATATGTGGTGTATTTTTGATAATCCTGATCCAATATTTACACTATAATTATTGCCTTTGCGTAAGTCCTGATGAAATTATTTAACAGCGATACGACTGATATCGTGCTCCGCAAGCCCCAACTATGCAGCTTACTTCCTACTCCTGAATAATAGCGATCGCTCTGTCCTTACAATTGATAATTCATCCCCATGACTAACAACAAACTTGCTAAAACACTACCAAAAAATCCTATCCCCAAATTCGTCATATTTGACTGACTTGCAGATGCCATTGCAGTATTAAAATCTGGTGAAGTTAGACGTTCATAATTTTTTACAGCTACAATTGTTTCTGGTAGGGAGGATATTAAACTTCCCAAAAAATAATGTAGCCCGGCAAAAACTGCATCACCAAATAATTTACTAAATAGATCATCATAAATGTCCGTCCAAGCAATAAATAATATATTCAATATATAGGATAATAAAATTAATAAAGCTGTCCCTACAATAAACTGCCACCAACTTGCTGTATAATCGTCCGCACTAATATCATCAAATAATTCCGGTCTTTTTTCCTTAAATTGTTTTTCATAAAAGAAGAAAACTAACACACCTACTAAACAAATTAAACCGCCAAAAACCACCCAAGGCCAACTACGAGTACTAATTCCTTGTGGCAAAACTGCCAACTCGGATTGACCTGTAATACACCAGTAAGCTGTAGTAGCAAAAGCAAACATCGATAACGACATAAAAAGATGCCATAAAAACAGCATTTTTTCCTTGTTAAAAATTCCGATAAAATTCTTAATATAAGATATTTTGCCAATTAATATCCATTTAGCAATAACAATTATTGGCGCCACAATAAACATGAGATAAATATTAGCAAAATTTGAGCCTAGAGGAGTTGCTATACCGCCTAATCTTCTAAGACTTAGTGATAGCAACATCAGAAATAATTCTGGGTTATTTGTACTGGAGTTAATTACTATAGTACGTTTGTCTTTTCCTAAATATTTACTTGCTAAACCTGCAGCAGAATTTACCATAATATCTGTAGCAGTCGGAATAAAACAAAAGCAAAAAATGACTGCTATCAAAGTAGTAATTGTCACAAAAGTAGTTTCATTAGTAGAGTTGTGTAATTGTATAATCCAAGTGTCCATAGCTTCAGATATAAGATTCAATATCAGGAACTGAGAAGTAGTCAGGTAGGCCAATGTTAAGTTATCTATAGCAATCCTATTTAATTGATAAGAGAAATAGGATAAGCTGCTTTAAAGCAAGAGGCAAAAGGCGGAAGAAAAAGGGATTGGAACTATTTTTTAACAAGCCCAGTGATTTTAAAAATAATTTAGGATTACTATATATACAGTCGTTTTAATTTAGATTGAGACAAGTATTTCTTGCTATAACTAAGTTTCAGCAGAAAAAGTTTTCCATTCTTCTTTGAAATGACTATAAGTATAAACTCCTAATTACACCATATTTGACTACATCTAATACTTTCTCTAATATTCATTTAGGATTACTATAATAATTAATAGTAAATTAATAGTGGTATTTTTCTACTATATTACAGATAAGTATTAATATAGATAACTTATTTAAAACAAGTAAAAACTATCCTACTAGTATAGTCTTTGTTTATTTTAGCTACTTTTACTCAAAGTTCCATTGATTTATGTTTAACTGCCGACAATAGTAGGCATAATATTTTTGACCCTAGCTTCAATTTTCAGCTACTACATTACTGTTTTTATTATTTTAACAGTGAAAACATAATACATTTGATATCTATGAAATATTTACTTGCCACTTTTTTTAATTTTAATACTTACAGTTAATTAATTTTTGGATATATGATTTTTCAAGATATATCTCTCCTATGGCAGTTCGCCCATAGATTGGGACAAATCAAAAAGTAAATAAAACTGCTTAATTCTCTTACCTACTCTCTGTTCCCTTTTCCCTGTTTCTTAAAAAGCAGTATAATCTTTGCCACGAACATTCATAGGATTGCTATAGCTCAATTGCAGTTAATTTTCCTAGACTTACTTTAAATCTTTTACACTTACTAATTACTAGTTGAAGTTTAACAGATAGCTACATCAACATCAACGGCTGAAGTTTATATTTATATTTACCGTCCACCAAACTATTATAGTTCATACTAACTGAAATTATACTGAGGATAACTCTTGGCAATACAACAGTAATGTGGACGGTTTTTAATAAAATTAGTATATATTCTAACTAATCAAAACTTACCTACCACTAGGCAATCCTGTTACAGTTATTCCTTCTACTCGTTGGCGAAACTCTTCCACACCTGGATTAAAGTCTATTGGTAGAACTGCCACAACATTCTCGTGAGGACGAGGAATAATTACCCAAGATTCTAAGGTAGCACCATAAGCTTTTTCTACTGCTGCAATTCCTGCATCCATAGCAGTTTTTACTTCCGAAACATCACCTCTAATTTGAACAGTAAACCTCGCACTACCAACCCTAATATAACCAACTAAAGTAACTCTACCAGCTTTTACCATTGCATCTGCAGCAGCTAAAATGCCGGGAAAACCTTTAGTCTCCAATGCTCCAACAGCTTGTTGCGCCATTATATTTCTCCTAAATTTCAGTTAAGAATTAAATTCTCTGGATTAATCGTAAAAATTTTAGATGTCTTTCATAAATTAACTATTATTCAGCCAAACCATAATAGAATTTAGGACAAAATTCATCTAAACTGTTCGCTAACTTCTGTATATTCTAGTGGTAATACAGATTCTACATTCTCTGGGGGATTAGGAACAATATAATGACCGTCCACTATACCACCATAGACTTTTTCTGCTGCTTCAATGCCAGCTTGGACTGAAGGATAAACTTCAGAAGTTGGTCCCCGAACTGCAACTACAAAGTGGCCTCTTTCAGCTAAACCATAGTAAACAAGGGTAACTCGCCCAGCTTTAACCATCGCATCTGCAGCAGCTAAGATTCCAGGAAAACCAATAGTTTCTATGACACCTACTGCTTCTGGCATCAAAACACTCCTCTACTATTAAGAATCAATTAATATAATTGTAATCTCAATAGGTAATACTGTATATCTAGATTAATATAAAGCCTGTAATTTACTTTGGACTATGCAAATTTTTCTCTATTTTGATATCTTCAGATAGGCGGTAAATTATATTATGCACTTTATTTCGATTTATGACTAGCAATGAAGTTAAGAATAGGCTATCAATTTATAGGGTAAATATTGCTCAATAAAATATTGATATATTAATCCTATTTTCAATGATTGTTTAATGGTTTTTTAGATATTAATTAATTCAGGTAAAATTAAATTTATACTCTATACCCTGAGAATTTAGCCACTTAATATAGCAGAATTTTTTGAACCTACCATAACACTTGACAATTAAAAAGTAATCACGCACGTTGATGATACAAGTGGTGTAGAAAAATACAAAAATATTCCAGATTTAACTTGGAGTCAAACTGAAAAGTTATCAGGAAAAACAGTCAAGATTGAAGGCTTTCCAGGAGATAAAAAAGTAAAAAATATTTTGGCTAGTTGCTTCTTCTTACTGTTGCTGAATATATTGTCACTAAGGATATGAATCAATCATCACTTACAGATGCAGAATTTGAATCTCTTGCCTAAATGGAAAATAGAAGATATAGTTTTTGTAAATAAGAATGAGATATAATTTGGTATAATAATCACGAATAATTTCATCAAGAGACTATTGATAGGTGAATACATTTTAGCTCTTTTTAATGCACTAAAATCATGTTCTATCTCATTTAAATCAGGAGAGTATTTTGGCAAAAATAGTAATTGGTGACCCCCTGGTTCTACTAGTTCTCTAATAACGTTTTTTCTATGAATTGATGAATTATCCATGCAGCAGTACACTGGGAATTTTTAATGATGGTAATAAATGTTGATCATACCATTGTTCAAATACCACGGCATTTAGGGTAGCTTTAAATATAATTGGTGCTATTAAATCTTTTTTATTTTTTCTTCTCCCGGGTAATAAATTTTCTCTTTTACCTCGTTTTCTCTCTTGCTTACCATAAACTTTTTTCCCTTTTTTTGACCAGGCATAAATACAGTCTTGATTATCTTCAAATTCTGATTCATCAATAAACACAAGGCTTTTACTCCCAATTTTTTTGATAAATTTTCGAGGGAAAGCTGATAATATTTTATCCTTTCTTCTCTATTTCTTTCTCTATAACGAAGTCGTTTTTTTTCAAGTAAAATTCATTCTTTTTCAAGCATAAAATATAGCTGGTTGATTAACTCCAATTTTTTTAGCTCTGTCTGACAATGCTCGACTCTGGATTTTGTTTTACATCTTTTTATAATTCTTTCCAATCTAATTTTCTTTGACGATTTTTTACCCTAGTTGCCGACAATTTTGGGCGAGATAACTATCTACATATTGAAGCTCTTCCCATCCCAAATGTATGAGCTGCTTTAGTAAGCGTACCGCCATTTTCTACAAAATTTATTACTTTTTGTCTGAAGTCTAAACTGTAAGGCATAGTTCAAAATAGTTTCTAGTTGACTTAATTTTATTATACTCAATTTTTGTTTCAATCTTAATTAAAACAACTATATCAATAAACCTCCATCTACATTTACTTTAACCTCTGGAGACATCAACGCTCTAAAATAATAAAGTCACCTCCAAAAACTGGAAGTGACTCAAACATAATACACACTTTTTACACAAACAAATCAGAGATTGTTTTCGGTGGCGCTTCTAGCAGTTTTACTAGTTGGGATGCCATTAATTAAGTTAGACATTAATCTAGCACGCCACCATAGATATCTAGATTTCGTCTAACTTTGTCTGATTATTTTAATACTGCTGATTACTCTATTTCAAAAAACTTAGTAATCAAAATCGCCACCGCCCATACCAGCGCCAGCAGGTGTACTTTCCTTGGGTTCAGGTTTGTCAACAACAATACACTCCGTTGTTAACACCATACCAGCAATAGAAGCAGCGTTTTGTAGAGCGGAACGAGTAACTTTCGCCGGGTCAACAATACCAGCTACAAACAGATCAACAAACTCATTGTCCGCTGCATTAAAACCAGTATTGAAATCCTTCTCTTTTACCCTCTCACTAATTACAGCACCATTTTGACCAGCATTTTCTGCAATGCGCTTGAGTGGAGCTAATAAAGCACGACTAACGATTAAAGCACCAGTTAACTCTTCAGATTGTAAATTCTGATTTGCCCAGGTTTCCAACTCAGGAGCTAAGTGAGCTAGAGTTGTACCACCACCAGGGACAATACCTTCTTCTACGGCAGCTTTAGTTGCGTTAATAGCATCTTCCAAACGTAACTTACGGTCTTTCATTTCAGTTTCAGTAGCAGCACCAACCTTAACAACTGCTACACCACCAGCTAACTTGGCTAAACGCTCTTGTAACTTCTCTTTATCGTAGGAAGACTCAGTTTCATCCATTTGACGGCGAATTTGTTCGCAACGTGCTTTAACTTCTTTTTCGTTACCTTCAGCAACAATGGTAGTATTATCTTTAGTGATAGTAATGCGGCGTGCCTTACCAAGCATATCTAACTTGGCATTCTCTAGTTTTAAACCAGCATCTTCAGTGATTACTTGACCGCCAGTTAAGACCGCAATATCTTCTAGCATAGCTTTGCGACGATCACCAAAACCAGGAGCTTTAACTGCAGCAACATTCACCACACCCCTTAGACGGTTAACAACTAGAGTTGCTAAAGCTTCTTTTTCAATATCTTCAGCTAAGATTAATAATGGTTTGCCAGAGCGAGCAATTTGTTCTAATACTGGTACTAAATCTTGTACTAAAGCAATTTTCTTGTCAGTTATCAGAATCTGAGGTTCTTCGAGAGAAGCTTCCATCCGCTCCATGTCTGTTGCGAAGTAGGGAGAGATATAGCCCTTGTCAAACCGCATACCTTCAGTGATTTCCAACTCAGTCTGCATTGACTTTCCTTCTTCCAGAGAAATCACACCTTCTTTACCCACTTTGTCCATGGCTTCGGCAATCATTTGGCCTACTTCCTCGTCATTACCGGCAGAAATAGCACCAACTTGAGCTATCGACTTGGAATCTTCAATTTGACGAGCATGCTCAGCAATTTTTTCTACCAGAAAACCAGCACCTTTGTCAATACCACGCTTGAGAGCAATAGGGTTAGCACCAGCCGCAACGTTCCGTAAACCTTCTTTTACCATTGCATGAGCAAGTACAGTTGCAGTGGTTGTACCGTCACCTGCTGCGTCATTAGTTTTGGAAGCTGCTTGACGAATTAGGGAAACGCCAGTATTTTCTACATGGTCTTCTAATTCGATTTCTTTAGCAATAGTTACACCATCATTAACAATTTGGGGTGCGCCAAATTTTTTCTCTAGAACAACATTGCGGCCTTTAGGACCGAGTGTTACTGCTACAGACTCAGCGAGAATATCCATACCTTTTTCTAAGGCGCGACGAGCATTTTCGTTGTAAATAATACGTTTAGCCATGGTTGTGATTTCTATTGATTAGTAACTGTGGATACTTATTTTTTGTGTGTTGATAGTTAGTTATTTTAGCAATTTAGCAAACATCAAGTATGAACAAAAAGTTTGCTAGTACCGTAGAAAAACTTGAGAATTATTAGTTAACAATTGCAAGAATGTCTTTTTCTGCCAGTAGGACGTATTCATCGCCACCAAGTTTGATATCGGTGCCAGCATATTTGGAGTAGAGAACTTTGTCTCCTACTTTTACTTCCATTTCTGCTCGGGTACCATCATCGTTGCGTTTACCAGGACCTGCCGCGACAACCTCTCCTACTTGGGGTTTTTCTTTTGCAGTGTCAGGTAGAAGAATTCCACCTGCTGTTTTTTCTTCAGACTCACTAACTTTGACAAATACACGTTCGCCTAAGGGCTTAACAGTAGAAACACTCAGTGTTACAGCTGCCATTAGATTACCTCCAGATAAATTTTGTTGTTGTTGAGAGCCTTATAAAGTAAAGTGAAGTTCTTAGCTTCATATTTTTTTTAGCACTCTTACTACCTGAGTGCTAATTTAGCTGAATTACCATGGGGTACGCAACTAACTAAACTGTACGGGTTCCCGAACTGAATATTTGGGTATTTACCAATCGACCCTTAAATTTCTATTTAAAACTTTTTGGAATTACTTTTTCTTTTTTTTATTTCCAATAAACCCCATCAAATTATTCGATAATATTGACTACAACTCTTTCCTAAATACTTGACTATCTTAGGAAAAACCTTCATTCTAGAACTTAATATCAATAACTATTTTTTTTATGAGAAAATTAGTCATAATTCTTTATGACAGTGAAAATCGATGCCCATAGCTATAAAGCTTTCAGGGAAAGAATTCGCGGCGATAGATAAATAAAACTTATCAATTTAATTTTAAGAAGTGCGGAATGTGGGTTTCATTACTTGTTCTGGGGTTAGGGTTTATTTTATTTTTATTTCCACTATTCTATTCACTTCTTCTACTAATTCCATCTAATCTATTATTCCCGCTACTATTCCTAAATAGTCTATATATCAGATCCATAGGTCTTCTTTTTACTCTTTCATACTGTTTCTTTGTTTGACACTTATTATTGGACAAATAAATAGCCTGAAATAATTACCTAGTAATTATTCTAGGCTTTATGCTGAACAAAATTCATAATTATAAAATCTTCTTCAATATCTCCAGAATGCCGGTATACACTAAAATTATAGGAATCAAACTTTTAATATTCTAGAAGTTTAAGTCATTTGACATTCTTAATCAGACATTTAACCAACTACCAGGGACTATTCTATTAGAAGAAGATTAGAGGTGTATCGAAACTTAATGATAAATAATATATTTAACAAAGAGGAAAAAGCTAATTGGACTGATGTTCAGGTAGCCCAATTCCCAGGATATTTCCACCAGGGAAAATATGGACTCAGATCTTTGTCAATAGTTCCTGGGGAGTTGTCTCCAAGTTCTCGGATTGAGTAAAATTCAGAGACATATTTTTATCTGTGCTGACCAAACTAAGCTGAAATTTTGCTCAAAAAGAGTTGGGTTTACAAGTATGGAATTATCTTCAAAAACATCTGAACAAAAAGGTAAGCCTTTATGCATTTAAACGACAAATTGATTGTATGCCACTACCCGGAAAAAACCTTCTAAATTCTAAATTCTAAATTCTAAATTCTAAATTCTAAAGAAACCATCTGGTGACATTATGGAGCAAGCTCACGACACTTCAGTGGCTTCGGTTCAGGAGCCTCCTATAAGGTCACTCTCTGCCTTCTGCCTCCTAGCTCCTGCCTTCTCAAAGAATTAAAACTTGATGAGTCTGGCCTTAATATATTAGGCTGTATATTTCACACTAAAGTTAACTATTTACAAGTTTCTTGTTAAGGTCTAATTATGCTTATTTATCCTGAAGGAGTATGGTATCACTCTGAAATTCGTACTGTAATATGTGAATTATTTAAGAAGACATCATCTGTTGCCAAATTGCAGAGGAATAAGTTTTCCTGACTCATTATTTGCCAGAATCAAATCTAAGGATTAAGGAATAGGGTAGGACACAATTTTAGTCACTTAACAAGAGAAAATGGATAGTGACTTAATGACTAAGTAAAATTTATATAAAAAATGTGTCTAAATCTTTACATTTAAGGAAAACTTTTTAGTTAATAACAACTATATTTATATATAATGCTTATGATACTATTAGTAGGGAATATATAGCAATTTCTATACTAGGAAACACAAAGTTTGTTTGTTGTATTGGAGTAGGGGGTAGGTAAAGACGTTATATCCAAATATCCAATTTGCTGGGAATAGAAAAGAATAAAAAAACTGTACCTTAATAAGTTGAAAACGCTATAGTTTAATTGTCATATATTGTTTATTATCAAAATTCGTGGGAGCTATTTTCCATAATTACAAAACTATTAAGGTGCTTAGGAAAAAAATTAGTAACCATTATTTATTTCCTATTCCTGTAATTTTTGTGATTTTTACAATATAGCCTGTTTAGGACCTAGAGTATATGTAATTAATTTTGGATAACTACCTATATAGCTATATCTACCTAAATTATAGAAAAAGTATTGATTGAAAATATAAAAATATATAATCTATAATAAATAGGGAATAAACACCCTTATCTAAATTAGATATAGTCCAATCCTTCTAGGCAACAATATATATTATTAATTTCAAATAATTTCAAAGAAAGTGGTAAAGCTACCCTACTTCCTAAGTGTGTCATGAAAGAAGTGGGTTAAAGCCTATGCAAAGTTAACGTTTTCAGGGATTAAAAAGTGAGTTCTTCAATTATGAAGGAAATAAATACTATAAACACAAAACAATTAATGTTGGTTGATGATGACCCTAACTTAATCTTATTGGTGAAAGATTATTTAGAATTTCGTGGATATCAGGTAATAACAGCGGGAAATGGGCGAGAAGCTCTGGACTTGCTAGAAGAACAAATTCCTGATCTGATTATATGTGATGTAATGATGCCAGAAATGGATGGTTACAGCCTAGTGCAGCATATTAGAGAAAATTCAACTACAGAATGGGTTCCAGTTCTATTTTTATCTGCTAAGGGTCAAAGTCAGGATCGAGTTAAGGGTCTAAATACTGGAGCTGATGTCTACATTGTCAAGCCATTTGAACCAGAAGAACTTGTCGCTCAAGTAGAATCTTCTCTTAAACAAGCTTCTCGCCTAATTAAACATCAAAATTCCAGTTTCCGTAATAGGCCAACAATTAGGGTCCGCCAAGATGTAGAGTTGACTCCCACAGAACTAAAGGTAGTCCAATTAGTAGCCAAGGGAATGGCTAATCGTGACATTGCACAAATTATGGAAGTTAGCCAAAGAACGATTGAGAGTCATGTGAGCAATATGCTTGGTAAAACTGGTCTGCATAATCGGACAGAGTTAGCCCGTTGGGCGATAGAAAGTAAGAACGCTTAAAGTCTCCAAGAGTCTATCAGGGTTTAATTTTTTATCTATCTAATTCCTTGGTTTTAGGGCTGTAATTTTCTACTGCCCGAGATTTTCTATATCTATAATTCTGCATACATAGCTTTTATAGTTATTTTAAATAAGAATGGAAAACTTTTTCTGCACCAAACGCGAGTTATAGCAAGAAATACTTGTCTCAATCTAAATTAAGATGACTATAAGCAGGTCACAAAATTGGTTACATATTTTGTCAGACAGCAATCCCTTATACTGTATACCTAACATAAAACTAGGGTGGGTAAGAATTTTTGTCATGGTGCTTGTTAGTTAAATTATTTTTGATTTACCTAAATTTAGTTATTATATTAATCAAATATTAACTTATAACTTTAATAAAAAAATTAGGGTATTGTGTAGAAATATAGAAGGGGATCAATAAACTTCATAGGGGTGAAAAAATATTTTTTATGAAAAAAAAGCCGGAAATATATAGCAGTCCGCGCATAGGTTGCGACAAATCAAAAAGTAAATAAAACTTTTAAAAACTCTTACCTATTCTCTATTTCCTGTTCCCTGTCCCCTAAAAAGCAGTGGGATTTTTGCCACGAATAAAATAGGATTGCTATAGAAGAATGGATTGTCAGCCTAATTAAAATTATAGCTAGAGAAAATATTATCTTATCAGTTGATAATATAAGAGTAATTGTTAGCAGTTTGAATATGAAATATACAAGTAATAAAATAAGCTTTTATAAGCTAAATAAACTTGTATTAATGGCAAAAGTGTTTCTACATTAATAGATTGAGTCTGAATTATCTATCTAAAATATATATCAAATTAAGTTTATATGAAAAGTTCCATGAATCGTCTTTCTATATTTGTTGACGGGAACAATATGTTCTATGCCCAGCAAAAAAATGGTTGGTTTTTTGACCCAAGAAGAGTATTAGAATACTTCAATAAACCAGAAGTAAAATTAATAAATGCTTTTTGGTATACAGGTTTAAAAGACCCACAAGATCAAAGAGGATTCCGAGATGCTTTAATTAGTTTGGGCTATACAGTACGGACTAAAATTCTGAAAGAATATTATGATGATGTTTCAGGTCGCTATTCTCAAAAAGCTAACTTAGATATTGAAATTGTCGTAGATATGTTTAATACGGTAGACCAATATGATGAAGTAGTTTTATTTAGTGGAGATGGCGATTTTGAAAGAGCTATTGAGTTATTGCGTTCTAAAAATACTCATATTACAGTTGTATCAACAGAAGGAATGATCGCTAGAGAATTGCGAAATGCTACAGACCAATATGTAGACTTAAATGATATTCGTGACCAAATAGAAAAAGCAGAATATTAATGAGTAAGGAAGAGATAAAAAGGAGGAAGGAAGAAGGAAAGCAATTTAAATTTATTTGCAGACTTAAATATTTTTTAGAAGACTAGAAAAAATTAGACTAATTTATGTTGAATTTAAGTGTATTAACTACCCAAGGAATTACGCATTACTACTATGTATAGTGTATTATTGGTGATCATTTCAGAAATTTACATTATAATTAGGTTTGCTGAATAAATCTAAAAACTGTATGCTTGTTATTCAAACAAAACTGATGATAATTTTTTATAATAAAAAATAGTCAAAATGTAAATTTAAATGATTAAACAGACTGCTAACGTAGTTTTTACTCTTCTAGACTAAATATGAAAAATTATTAGCAAAAATGCCAATTTAGTAAAGTCCTTCTTCTACAGTTGTCAAAGTTAGTTAACCCATAACCTATCCTTTTAATTAACTTGATTTTTTTTCTAATTCCTTCTACATAGTTTCGACTTTAGATGATAGCTTAAAACTATAATTTGAAGTTTTTTTTTGCACTATCTAAACTTTTGTTTTACTTGTTCAAGCTCTTCCCACAGTTCCTGCATCTGTAGATAGGCCAATATTGCTGAAATTTTTCCTGCTGTTTGTAGAGCAATGATATAATTTAGCTGATGAGAAAATTTTTGTAATTTCTCATTAAAAGCTATATCCTCCGGATGTGATTTTCCGGATCGAGGAACTTTTTGGATAGAGAAACTCACACTTATTCATTTTACTTGCTCCCTGGAATAATTGTACATTTTATAATTTAATTAAAGAGATTTAAAGTGAACTTTTTCTATTTATAATAGTATTATATTAATTGTTGTTTTCCTGTTTTTTTCTATCTTTATATTGTGGTTTTATAAGTTTTGACTTTTGTCACATTATGTTAAATACTTTTCCTAAGCATTTTTTACTTGTTTCAAATCTTTTATTGTTACAAGCTTTTCTGATCCTCTTCACTGATACCTAAATTTTTCTTAGACTTTTTCAACTTTTTCCAAAGCTTCTTAATTTCGTTGTAAGCTTCTTCTGAAGAAATTTTCCCGCCAGTTTCTAAGCCAGAAATGAAACTAACTCGTTGAGCAAATTCCTGTAAGTTAGCATTAAAAATTAAATTTTCTGGACTAAAATCACCATGATAGGAACTGCGAGGGTATAGAAAATCATCGTCAACGGCCATTTTTTTCTCTATAAATATCTGGGTTTAAGATTATCTGAAAAATTAGACTGATTATTGATATAATGATACCAACAACATTTACGCACACATATGAAATGATAAAATGCTTGTGGGGAGTTAACAGCAGCCAATGCTCCGCACCTAACTGTATAGAAACCATTTGGTATCTTTTCCATCCAAAGTTATAACAGGTAGCGATATAGCTGCCCCCACCATCCTCCGCAAACGCCAACTATTTAAGCAAGAGATGGGTAAGTGCCATGTTTAAGTAGTTTAACAGATGAATAATGGGTCTATATTGAACCATTATTGCCCAAAAAAAAAGAAAACTTGCTCCACTAAATGGAGTAAAAGACAAATATTGGATGGTGTGCTCTATCAACTAAAGAATGGTTGTGATTAGTCTGAGATAATAAATATCTACTTCCTTACTCCACAGTATTTTGGCAATATAAACATTGGTAAACTTCAGGTGTAATTGAGGAAAGATGCGAAATAACCGAAAATCTCACTGCTAAGATTAATCTTTGTTTTATTCGACTAATGCTCAAGAGATTGGCGTTCGCGGAGGATGGTGGTGGCAACTATGTTGCCTAACTTTTTAGAGATACCAAATGGGTTCTATATAGTGGTAAGGTGCGTAAGTCAGGAATATAGCAGGTGAACCAAGAAACCTGATATGCCAAAAACATAAACATGGTTTTTAATAGATGTCTATTTTTAAAATAAGGGTTTATCCTAAAAAGCAGGTCTGCCATCTGTCAATTATACTTTACTCAAGTTCTACTAGTTATAGCAATCTCAATTGAATTAAGGTAATGTACACTTTAATATTATAACAGTTTTCTTAACGATGGGTAGAGACTCATGAGAACAAAAATCTTTTCTTTCTAGCCATCTGTCTATTGAGCCTCCTCCTATTCCAAACACTTGTGCCACTTTGGTGACTCTACCACCATTTTTACTTTTTGTCTTAAATCTAAACCATAAGCCATGATTTCTACTCCCATACCTTCTCCCTTCAATCCTACACTCTTTTTGTCTCATTCTTACGTTAAACTACTATAGTCCACCAATCATGAAAACTGTTATAATCTATTTTACCTTTATGGCACTAGGGGTTTAAAGTATAAATATTGGAGTATAATTTGAGTATCGAAAACTGGTAGTAGTTTATAAGTAGTGATATTAAATCCGGTAGTATCGGTATCCATAAAACCGGGACTTACGTATGCAGATGAAAATCTAGACCATCTGTAGGGGTTGACCGCCGTTAACCCCTACTAGATATAGCGCTTGGTGCGTAAGTCCTGAAAACATAGAAACCGAGTTTATATGAACAGGACTTACGCAAAGACACTAATTGTAGTGTAAATATTGGAAATAATTATCAAAAATACACTACATATAGAAGCAATACGTAAGTCCTGATGAAATGCTCTACTATACCGACATCTGTTTCCCATAAACCTAGTTTCTTTTAACACTCCAAAGCCAACAGATTTGATATAATTTTTGCACAGGACTTACGCAAAGGCATCAATTGTAGTTCAAATATATGAAATATTCATCAAAAACACACCATATATAGCGGTACTGCATAAGTCCTATTGCAGTTAGACTCCTGAGAATGAAACAGTTTTACTTCTAAATATCACTACATCTACAGTACTAACCGAAAACTTAATCATTTTAGTTATCAGTTATTAATACTTACCCTTGAAGTTAGAGCTTTGAAATACAGAAGTTGATTTTTTGACCCCATTACCCATTAAAAGGTCACCAGAGCAGAGTCAACGCATATTTCTCAAGAAATTCTTATAGGGTAAGGATTTTAGCCTTTCAAGTCTTTATACTCATTACTTCTATGAAGCTTAATGGCAAAAGCTTTTAGAATTTGGAGAGGTATGGGTCTGCCCAGAGGTAGCAGAACTGTTTCAAAATATTGTAAGCTAAGGATCTAGGAATAATAGGAAATCAGGGAATAGGGGAATAAGAAAATTTACCAAAATTTGCTCATTTTTCAGTGTTGGAGTATTATTGAAAGTTATAACCTGATTTTATACAAATGATTCAACTAGACATGATATGACTTGCCCATAGCCCTATACCTCTTTGACTCGAAAACTGCTGTAAACTTCAATTTAATAAAGTCAGGAAATTTAATAATTTCCTAACCTAATAAATGTTCAACTACTTTCCCATATCCCGCTTCATTTTTTTCAGTTCTTCCTCTGTTTCCAAACTTTTAAACTGTTCCTCTAATTGGTCGAACAAATTATCAAAATCATAAGAAATATTTTGATTCCAGCCGTCAGTTTCCCAACGTCTTTCATTCTTGTCAGTATAATGAGTGGCCTCAGCTTGAACAGCTTTTGCTCGTACCTCCTTACAACGTTGTTTAATCTGATGATAGAGTTCTTTCGCCTGCTCAATACGCTTTTTACATCCTTGCATCTGTCCCCACTGTTGATTACCTTGTCGCAAAAAAGATGCTTCTCTTTCCTGGGCAGCCTGAACTAAATCTAGTCTATTAGCTGTTTGGGCCTTTTCAATTCGGTTATGCCAACGCTTAACTTCTTGCGCTGTCGAGAGAATATCTTGCTCTAATTTTTTTTCTTGGCGCTGGAGTTGTATTATGAGGCGCAGGGTATCTTCTTCTTGCTGGCGAAGTTGCTCTTCAAGTGCCTGTAGTTCTAAATGGGGATTATTCTGCAGGAACTCTTCAAGTCTGTTTTCGAGAAATTGGCTGAAATCGTCAAATAAACCCATAAGTCCTGTTTAATTATCAGTTATTAGTTATCAGTACCGACCGCTGAAGCCAGAGGCTTGAAATACTGAATTGAATATTTTTTTCATCCTCTATCCAAGGGCGAAGCTGGATATCAAACCCCCGCGAGTGGAGTACTATAAGAAATCTGGTTTACAGTATACAGATATCAAGAAGGTAGGATATTTAGTACTTTCCAAGGTTTCTATAATTTATGGTTATAACAAATTGATCAATGTTGACTACAAATAGCTAGGCTATCTTTTAGAATTTAAGAGTCGGGAGTCAGATCGGGCTATGGTTGAATACTTATTATATAGTTGAGGGATATAGTGATCTGGAGAGCTGGGAAAGTAGAGAGATTGAATATTGAAGTATGGATAGAATTATAAAAATATACTATAATAATCTAACTCTGTATTACTAGTCATGATGAATAGGTTGAATACCGTTTTTTTTGTGTTGTGTTGCATAATAGGGAATAATGTATTGGAACCTTAAATATAAATTGTCTCTTATTTGAAACATCGGCACATTCCTCAATTCTCCTAATCATTTATCACTGTGCAACCCCATTTTTTGATCATAAATCATCTTTTTCGTCAAATAGATATTTCAGATCAAGGTACTTGGTATTGGTTTACATGTAGTGATTTTTGCTAAGAGTGAAAGGGTATAAATTGTAAACATCACTACAGCTACAAAACTACTAAGTATTTTAATAGTACCTATTATTCAAACACATTCTTTTTTTATGCATCCTATTAGGACTGACGTAGAGAATAGGTTGACAGAGAAAATTTCATATTAGCAAATACATCAAGCCTGGCAATTCCCGGTAAAAAAATGGAAAACCTTTCATAGCAATGTAACGGTAGAACCATGAACATTGGCGTTATCTCACAATGCTTTGAGCCTCCTAAATTTTGATGAATATGGCCACACTTTGTACACCAAAAACGATAATCAGGACAATAAACCAGCTTTCTTGTTTGGTTGTGTAAATGACTAAAATTGTTGCCCTACAAAAACAGAACGAACTTCACCATTACGGCGAACCACAGCTTCCTGGTTTACTACTTCTACAAGAGTCCAACCACTACCGCCAATATTCTCCCCCACATATATCCGACGTGCTACACCATCAATTTCAAACAAAGCAGCAGAACGTTCCCCTAATTCCAAGATTCCTACTAAAGTATTAATAGGCACTTTAATTTCACTGGGTACTACTGTTTCTATTGCAGGTATTTTTACTGGTATAGGTGGGGGTAACGATACTGGTTGTGTTGGTGTTTCTGTTTCTGGTTCAGATTCTACTTTTGTTTCTAGTTGTGGTTCGGAGTTTTTTTCTGATTTGTCTTGTGCCGTTGTTTTGACCGAAGCTTTCAGTTTTGTTTTTGCTTCAGCTTTCGCCGAACTAGAGCTATTAATCTTAGCTTTAGTTTCTGGTTTTACTTGTGCTTCCGATTTTTCTTGAACGTTCTCAGCAGCTTCTGTGGAAGCTTTAGATGCAGATGCTGCTGATGGCTTTGGGGAAGGTGCCTCAGATTTAGGTGTAACTGCTACAGCTGTCGGCATAGCTGGAATTACTACTACTTTAGTTTCAGGAATAGTTAGAGTTTCTTTTGCTACTTGTGCCTCCATCAGGTCCACCAGTCGATTAAGGGGTAAAAGTAGGCTAGTATTTATAGGTGGGTTAGCTGGTACTGGTACTGTCGGTAAGTTATTACTAGATGGAGCAGGTGGTAAACCCAGAAGTTTTTGTTTCTCAGCTGCCTCTTTTTGTTCAATCATTTTGAGCGATCGCTCGATATAATCTGCAAATTTGGAATCTTCTGCTACTTTAGGACTCAATGTTTCTAATGATAAATTAGGCTTTTCTATATAACCTAAATAGGCTAAAATTTTCTCCAATCCTCCTCTAGTTGCTAACCATAAAGACAGAGTTACTAATATAGATGTAAAAGCTGCTCCTAAAAGAAATTTATCTAATGATTGATTTTCTTTTTTTGCTACTTGTGTTTCAGTTGATTTTACCTTTTCTTCTTTCTCAGCATTTTGAGATTGAGTTGGCTTTTCAGGCAAAACTATTTGAGGTATTTTAATTGGGGTCAAAGAAACAATTTCCGGTTGATTTACTTCAGTTGGTAAGCGACTACCACGACTTAATACTTGGTCAATATCATTGAACAAATCTTCCATCAAATTTTCAGCAAGACTATCCATGGAAATAGATTCTTTAAGCTTTTTGTTTGGGAAGTATCCTGTGTTTTTTTCGTTGGTTGTCATCTAAAATCCTCCAGTAGTTAGGTTTAATGAGGTATAGCTGAAGTCAGAAGGTGCCAAGTCAAAAGTCAGTATGGATGAATGGCCATTTCTAGCACATCCGTAGCATAAGCTAAATTTGAGGGGCACGAGAATGTCGGGCCTAGTAATAGTGACTACTACAATATTTAATGTTCTATCAAACAGATACAAAGGGTCACATAGCACGTGACAATTTGATGTTTGCTTCCTGCTGAACCTAAGACCGTCGGCGGTTTCTCATCTACAAGCTTACTCCTGATAGATTTCATCGAAATTGAGTACAGTCAAATCCTATGTTTTCTGATGTATTATAATGTTATTCTTTTATTAGGTCAATGTTCCAATAATACTATTTATAGCAGTTTTCAGATATAAAAACTAACTCATAACTAACTTATACAGTTAACGGCTGTTAGATTATCCATAAAACTTTTCAATCTAGTTTCTCTGGGAAAAGGTCTTAACTATTCATTCTCCAATTACACTTTCGGGATTGTTTATTTGTGGTTAAATCAGTTGCATCTTTTACAGAGCTATTATTCGTGGACGCTTCCATACTTGTTTGACCAGTTATATCATGTCCGCTTGAATACTTACACTTTCTCTGTAGCTCTCAGCAGGAGGATAGAATTGGCACTTACCCTCGAAAGTTTTTTTGAGCACTGATGCTCCGGACATGATACTATCCTTTGATTTCTACTTCTATGGTAGTAAACCCAACTGTTTTGGGGATATCTTGTTGTCCAGTTACTGAAAGACAATGCTATTTCATCTAACCTTTTTTGTTCGTTTTTTTAATGGGTTTTTCGATTGATAAAATTGACTGGAGGATTCTGACCACAACCAAATCTGTAGCTGAGATTTAACCTTTCTCGTTCTTATAAAAATGAATAATTATTACCATCACCTTCATCCGTTCAAACCACACTAGGAATTTTTTTTGTGGACGAAGTTTGATTAATTAATTTGAGCCCTAATTCCGGCTTCTTGATAAATTATTTATCTTTTTTTACCCCTGGTAAAGATGATATTTATCCTATATATTTTCTGCCTAAACCTAAAGTAAAATTACCACTCTTATTCTGTCTATAATTATCTATAATCAAAGCAAATTCATTCCTAATTTTCCTCTAATTACATTTTTATTTATTAAGCTTTAATCTCCTTCTACTTTGCTAATAAAATAATATATATTACCCCGTAAAACACCCAATAAATTTTTGGTCATTTGAGCAATATTTTTCCTGTTGCTGTCTCTATTGAAATCCCCCTAAACAATAACGAAATTCCTTTTTTTAGCTTTGGTTTTAAATAAATTATCAAACTTTTAACACCACTTTTCAAACCATGGAGGTAAAGCACATAAGGTTGTTTCTTTCATTACCAAAGTTTTTTTACCTCGAGGTATTGCTAAATAATAACTTTTGACTAGTTTACTCCATTTTTTCCCAAAAGTACCAGTTAAATAATAGACAACAAACTCGCCCCTGACTCAACACCTAGATTATAATATATGCTGTTGTAATTGAGGATTACAGCACTTTTCAGATTGATAAACCACATTGTCATAACCAAAACCTTGTAGGGACCTTCCATGGAACGTCCCTACTGTGGTCGACTAAAATGAAAACAGCTGTAAATTTGTGGTGATCTTTTGAAGCTGTTATAACAGTCACTATAGCAGTCCTAAATCGGTTGCGACACTTCAATAAGTAAATAAAACTGTTAAAACTCTTATGCCTACTCTATGTTTTCTTTTCCCTGTTCCTTAAAAAGCAGTATGATTTTTGCGCCCGATCACTCTAAGGATTGCTATATTACTGTTAGGATATTCAGGACTTACCGAGAATTTCTGTATCTAGTGGGGATAAACGGTAGTTTACCCCTGAATATAGTGTATGCTTGAAATTTCCCGTAAGTCCTGATACTCTCGCACCTCTCAAACTTAATCAGTCTTCTGAATTTAACTTCTGACTTTAGCTATACCTGTGGGGGTTCTTAACTTCAACATTTGTACTGTTAATGCTAAACTCTCCTCATACAAAACATCCCGTCCCCAACGTTGTAACTGTTGTGTCATCAAAGCTTCTGCTTTCTGATCGCTTAATTCTGTGACCTGCTCAGTCAAACAAGACTGGGCCTTCCCCCCAGACTCTAAGCGCATACAGCCATTAGTCTCAGAACACAAAATTGTGCAACAATCAATATCAGCATCTGGATTACTCGAACCTAAACGTAAACCCACCAAATCTCCAGGAATCTCACCAAAGTCAGCAGTAGGAATAGCTCCTAACTGAGCCAAGATTTCTTGATCATTACCCCCAGTAAATTTGATATGGGCAATATCATAGTCACTATCTAATTCTATGTAAGACACTGGTTCCCAATTTAGACGACTAGCAAACCAACCTAAAAACATTAGTGCTTGAGCAGTATTTCCTTTTTCATAGTCAATAGTAATAGTGTCAACTTCCCATAAAGCTGCCCGACGTTCGGGAGGATCAAAACTCGCAGCAATTAATTCCTGCCAAGCTGATAGACGATGCCAGTTAAGGTCAGCAATATAAGTTTCGTTTTCAATCAACTCGTGCATCTTTATAAATTCTGATTCGGGATCAGAAAAGTAACAGGAATCCATAATTATGCAATTGCTCGCCTCACACAAACTACGAAATAATTTTTGCTCTGTGTTAGGGGTGGCTTTCCACCAGACAAATTTCGGTAGCTCGGGAATCATTAATGATTTTATTGTTTTGTCCACTCTTTGCATTGCTAATTTTGTTCCTCGCAGGGTGACATATTCACTGCAAACTAGATTGGAATTATTTCGCTTCTGAATTGGGCAATAGGCAGATACTTGAGCTGTAACTCCTCTATCTTTTTCCCCAATAGTTGGACATAGGGTTATAACCCGACTGGGGTTTTGAGTAGCGATCGCATCTGCCATACTAAACCCCCTAAGATTCACATTTGTGACTTTTTGACGGTCTTCTGGTTGTTTGGCAAATTCTTCCCGCAATTTAGCTAGGGTTTCGGTATCTACTCTACCTGTAATTGTCAGTTGATAAGTTTTTTGTGCTTCTTTAATTGCATTCCTGGTTTGTGGCCCATGAATACTGTCAATTGGACCATTATAGAATCCTAGTACCCCTAGCAATTGTTGGAATTCTTCTGGTTCATAAACTACTATACTAAAGGTGGCTGCTTTAGTAGCAATGGAAGTTGCTTTGCCTTGACTTTGACTAAGCCAGATTTTACTTAGTTCTTCTTCTATTTCTCCTAGGGAGATATCTTTTGGTGCTTGTAAGGCAACAATTGGCGTAGTCATCTTTTTTGTTTGTCCTTTAATGTTGATTTTTGTTTATGAGATATTGAATAATTTAATTAGGTTATACTGTTTCACAGAAGTCAAAAGTCAAAAGCAAGATTTTGTAGGTTCAAAACTTTAACCATACAGTAATTTCAGGCAATTATTTCACTTATGTGGTTTCAAACTACTAGTCATATCTTTAATTGGTATTTGTTTCTATCTAATTTTATAGAGTAACCTAAGTTGAAAACTTTTTACTTAACTATAAAACTAGTTTGAGTTCTATATAATTACTATTAGTAACCCTTTTAAACATTGGTTTTGAGTTGATAATAAGACTTTTCTCTACCTATTGCCTATTGCTTCCATGAATTTTGGACAAAGTTTTTTTACTTTTTATTTATTCTCCTTTTCTTTATTTCATATGGTGAAAATACTTGATGACGACAGTTATGACAAAAACCTTGGACATTATATCCTTTACCATAATCTTCTACATTATTTTTAACTTCTTCACAATAAGAACAGATTTTAAATCTTGTGCTGGTTGTTCTTTATTCGTCAGTTTATTGGTATTTTGAAAAACATTCATTACTCAAAATTCAACCAAGATTCACATCTCAATTTTAAAAATATCTTTAATAATAGATTGTTGAGCTTCCAAGTCTAATGACTGAAAACTTCGTTTTTTTAATATAGACGACCTAGTATTGAATTCATTATATATTGGTTTAATGTTCTGATTTGATAATTTGCCTTTTCTGGCTATTGCAGAAACACAATTTGACCTGTTTATTAAACTTAACTACAACTTATCATTTCAGCTTGATTTACCACAGTCCAATATAGCAGTAATTGTTTGACAAGCACCTATAGGATTAACATTTTGTGAAGCACCTTAGTTTTATAACAAAGAGAATATAGGAGATACTTATTATTATAATAACCTATTATTTAGAACCTGTCTATAGATACCCTGTAAACCATTATTTAATTATGTTATAATTTAGATATTATGATTGATAATAACTTATATATCAATCCTTAGAGTGATCGGGCTCAAAAATACTACTGCTTTTTAGGGAACAGGAAACAGGGAACAGGGAACAGAGAATAGGTAAGAGTTTTAAAAGTTTTAATTTACTTTTTGATTTGTCGCAATCTATGGGCGGACTGGTATAGGACTTATAAAATAACTGGATTTGTAGTCAATTTGCAAGTAGAAGTAAAAATTTAGTTCAAGGATTGATAAACCACAGACTTATTACCATAATTTTTCACAAATCCTCTACTTTGCATTACCTCTTCAAATAATTCCGTAGACAAACTATTTTCCACAGACCAAACACCCGGTTTATTCAATTTTTTAGACAAAATTAACTCGGCAATACCACCAGTACCCATACCCGTAACAGTTGCAGTATCTTCATATATAATTGACGAACAAAAATTATCTTTCTCCCCTGACTTTTTACCAATAACTTCGGCTTTAATTACCACACCAGTACCGCTATATTTATCAGTAACTTGAGTCATTTTATAACTGACTTGAGATAAAAATTCTATTACCCCTGAATTTTTTAACAAACTAACAGGAAATAAATGAGCGGTTATCCAAGTCAGATGATTATAAAAGTTGGGAAAAGAACCAAACTTTGTAGTTACAGTCTTCACAGGAAAAGAATTAGCTAAAGTCAAAGATTCTGGCATATCAAACCAGTAAACCCCAATTTTACCATAGGGAGGTGGAAACTCAATAACTTGGCGATCGCTATAAGGCTTAACAGATTGCCATTTACCATTGATCCAAGCCTCAAAATCATTTTGTAAACCCAAAAAAGTCGTCCGCATAACTGTTACTCCTGCTCCACCGGAACCCCCTACTACATAACTTAAATGTATCTCCTCTGGTTCATCAAATTGTTCTACAGATTGACGAGATAAACTATTAGAAATTCCCGGAAAAATTCCTGTATTAATAATCGCTGTAACTCCCGCATTTTGCGCTGCTTCAGAATATTCTAAAGCTTTACAAGTAAAATCTCTACAGTCACTAATATCGACATAATTAAGACCAGCTTCGATGCAATTTTTGAGAACATTAGCATCTCGATTATGAAATGGACCCGCACAGTGAATAACTAAATTTTCTGAGGATTTATTATAGGAATTAATAATATTTTTCACTCTTTCTTTGTCTGCTAAATCTAGAGCTAAATATTTAACTCCAGAAATAGAAAATTCTTGAAGATTTACTTTTGCTTTACGCCCAGTAATAGTAATTTCTGAGTTGGTATAATTTGCTAAGTCTCGAGCAACACTACTCCCAATTCTGCCGTATCCACCTATGATTAAAACTTGGTTAGTCATTTCACTTATCAGTTATAGTTATCAGTTATTAGTAGCTCCAACTTATCCAAGGGGAGACTTGATGCCAAATCCAGTTATTATAAACAGATTATAGGGTGAGGCAATACAAAGAATCTATAATTCACCTTTTCCCTCATCGGACTTGGCATAGAACTAAACCCGGTTTAAAAAGAGATAGGGGTATGAAAATTTTTCACCATTGGAACCAGAGAAACACTCAAGGCAATATTCCCAGAGTGGGAAAAAACTCCCCACCTCCATTTTTTAGTCATAATTAATATGAAATTATAGAAAATATCAAAATTTACATTTTTATATTCAAATTAATTAATTAGTTAGGTAGATATTGATTTATGTGCAATTCTTAGAAGTAGAGATGAAAAGTCAAGTAAAATCAAGGAAAAATTATAACTTTTTTCCATAATCTAGAGTTACTATTAAACTCCTATCAATTTATTTTTTAACCTGAACTACCTGAAGACTACCACCAACATATAAAAAAGGTAATGGTGAGTCAGTATCAATCGAATTAAATCCTGCTATTTTCAATAAATCCAATATATTTGTATCAATAAAATTCCAAGAAGTTTCAGTTTCAAATAACCATAAAAACATCGCCAAGCCAGGCCAAAATAAAGGATTAGTCGGACTGTGAAAATCAACAAAAGTGAAAATTCCACTAGGCTTCAGAATTCGGTAAACTTCTTGAATAATTTGCCGTAATTGTTCATAATTCATCTCATGTAAAGCAGCACTAGTATGTACTAAATCAAATTGATTATTTGAGAATGGCATATCCTCAGCAAACCCCTCAACATATTTTGCTGATGGTACATTTTTTTTAGCTCTATTTATTGATAGTGGTGAAGCATCTAATCCCGTAACATTTTGGGAGTATTTAACCAGAAAATTAGTAGCTTGACCACTGCCACAACAAAGGTCTAGTATCTGAGTGTTTTGGTTAATGGTTAACCCCTGTAAGGCCAGTTGGCGAAAGCGAGTTTCTCCTCCAACACTTAGGGATGCTAAACGGGAAATTCCGTCATACAACCATTGATATCTATAGCTCCAGTCCCTTAAAATTGTTGCCATTGGACTCAAAAGTCAAAAATAAAAAACAAAAGTCAACATCGTATAAATTAAATTTATACTTAATCACTCAAACAAATTATATAGTTATTTTAATTTAGATTGAGACAAGTATTTCTTGCTATAACTAAGTTTTAGCAGAAAAAGTTTTCCATTCTTATTTTAAATGACCAGGACTTACGCAAAAGAACTACTTGTAGTGTAAATATCTGAATTTGTTGCCAAAGATACACTATATATAGCGTTACTGGGTAAGTCCTGATGACTATAGATTTTGGCTTATGGTTGACTCAATATAATTTAGAAAATATAATAAGCAAAATATAAATATGTTAAATTTAGTAACAAACATTAAGATGGGGGTCTTATTAAGACAATGACTCGTGTTGGAGTATTATTACTTAATTTAGGTGGGCCAGAACAACTAGAAGATGTGCGGCCTTTTCTCTTCAATTTATTTTCTGACCCAGAAATTATTCGTTTGCCCTTTCCTTGGCTACAGAAACCTTTGGCATGGTTCATTTCCACTATGCGTTTCCAAAAGTCTCAGGAAAATTATCAAGAAATTGGCGGTGGCTCTCCATTAAGGTCGATTACAGAGCGGCAAGCTCTCGCTATTCAACAACAGCTAGAAGAAAAAGGATTAGCGGCTCAAACTTATATAGGAATGCGTTACTGGCATCCTTTTACAGAAGAAGCTCTGGCTAGAGTTAAGCGCGACCAAGTAGAAAAGTTAGTAATCCTGCCACTATATCCCCAATATTCTATCAGTACAAGTGGTTCAAGTTTCAGATTACTTGATAAACTTTGGAAAAAAGACCCAGAACTACAGAAAATTAAATACACTGTTATTCCTTCTTGGCATCAACGACCAGGATATATTCAGGCAATGGTAGGATTAATTGTTCAAGAGTTAAACCATTGTCCCAACCCAGAGCAAGTACATATCTTTTTCAGCGCTCATGGTGTACCGGTGAGCTACGTTGAAGAAGCCGGAGACCCTTATCAAGCAGAAATTGAAGAGTGTGTAGATAAGATCATGAAAACTTTGAATTGCTCTAACCCTCATACTTTAGCTTATCAAAGTAGGGTAGGCCCAGTGGAATGGTTGAAACCTTACACCGAAGATGCTATTCAAGAATTGGCTGCTAGTGGAGTTAAACATTTATTGGTAGTTCCTATTAGTTTTGTTTCTGAGCACATTGAAACTTTACAAGAAATTGATATGGAATATCGTGAAGTGGCCGAAGAAGCTGGAATTAGTAATTTTTACCGGGTACCTGCTCTGAATACCCACCCAATATTTATCAATGATTTAGCAGATTTAGTTATGGAAACTTTAGATGCTCCAAGTCACGGTTTTTCTGATGCTATCCAGATGAAAAAAATTATCAAAATGTATCCTCAAGAAAGATGGGAGTGGGGGTTAACTACTACAGCAGAAGTCTGGAATGGACGCTTGGCAATGGTCGGTTTTATAGCTTTGTTGTTGGAGTTGATTACGGGTTATGGTCCCCTACACTTAGCTGGTTTACTTTAAATATGGGGACCCAAGGCATCTAACGATGCCACTTCCTTCTCATTAATCTTGATCATAATTACTACTATCAATTTTTTGACGAAGCCTACCAAATCGTTTTGTTTTACTTTTATACAATTGGTACCAATCTTGATAACTGCGAATAGCTAGCCATAACAATAGTAGGGCAATTAATCCTCCCTGTTGCGGTGCGTCGAAGGCAAAAATTACTAGGCAAATACAGAGAGTATCTTGAGATAGTAGCATCCAAACAGGTAAACCGCGCCACCGGAAAAACCACCCAATCTGGACTAGTTGTAGTACTAAGGCAAGTAAACCCCCCACAACTCCAATAACTATGATTAACCAACCCTCTACATGAGTGGTTTTAGCGATCGCCATACTCATAATTGTCCCTACTATTGGACTAAATATGACTTCAACTAAATTGAGAATCCGTTGGCCTAAGAGGTGTTTTGAGGCAAATATTTCAAATAAAGACCAACTAACTAAAATTCCCAACACTATTTCGGGGGACATTCTAGAGAGTAGAGGAACTTTTGTCCATAGGTCGTTTTGCAATAAACCTATTACCAGCAGGGGCATTGCTATTCTAATACCTGCTGCGGCTGATGCAGACAAGGCTGCAAGGACTTCTAGCATAAAGCACAGAAAATATGATAATTATACGTTTGACATTTTTTCTTGATATTCGCTAAATATATCAGGACTTACATACATACACTACATATAGCCTACATTCTTAGTTAAGTAAGTTCAATTCTCGTTCCTACTTTTTATGGATAAACACTATCTCTAATTTCCATCATTTTCAGTAGTAGCTTGAGAAAAATGCCTAAAAAATCTAACTAATTTTTAATAAGAAAATTATTTACAATTCTTTATAAAAGCAATGCTTATTAATGTTAAGAAGCGCGGAATGTGGGTTATTAGACAATAATAAAAACATCTAAATGTAGAAAATATGAATTTGAATTACATTGATTACCCTCAATTTCCTATTTGCTATTTCTTTACAACCTAGATTGATTATTCTCAAAACTCCCAGTTATCACAATCATTTAATGGTTATTAAATCATTCTTTAACTCTACTTTAAGTAAGTAAGTAATTAATTTTATTTATATTCAGATGCTATTTTTGTGCGGTTTTTTAATACTAAGTATCTGTAACACTAATGATTAGGTGAAAATTAACTATCTTCAAGTTTTGGTAATTAATTTACAGAATATTTAGAGTAGGTATTTGACGATTTTCAGAGATATTTAATGATAATTAATTGAACATTAGCCATCCCAAATATGTTAAGAATTGAAATCAATAAATAATTATATTTAGAAATAGTTAGTTGTATATATTTTGACTCTCAAATAGAACGATGTACAGGTTATAGATGAAAGTCTTGAAGACAATTAATATTTATATTCGCACAATTACTACAATTTGATTATCTTAATATTACCAGACTAGGATTACCCTTCTTTAAAATACTATAAAACCTTCTTAAATTTTCTTAATCATTACAGTGAATTAAGAGATTTATGATCTAAATACCAATATAACTTTATTAATAGAAGGAAGTATCCATGTCAAATTCTTTGTTTGATGATGCTAGTTGTAGGCTAGAAAAAGCTTTACAATATGTCTCTCTTTCAGAAGATACAAAAGAGCGCCTCAAATATCCTAAGGCTACTTTAATAGTTTCAATTCCTGTTCGGATGGATGATGGTTCATTACGAGTTTTTCAAGGTTATCGAGTTCGTTATGATGATACAAGAGGACCGACAAAAGGTGGTATTCGTTATCATCCAAATGTGTCTATTGATGAGGTAAAATCTTTGGCCTTTTGGATGACTTTTAAATGCGCTGTTGTCAGTTTACCTTTCGGTGGGGCTAAAGGTGGTATTACTGTTAACCCTAAAGAACTATCTCGCATGGAGTTGGAACGTTTGAGTAGGGGATATATTGATGCGATCGCTGATTTTATCGGTCCTGATACAGATATTCCTGCACCGGATATGTACACTAACCCCATGATTATGGGTTGGATGATGGATGAATACAGTATCATTCGTAGACAATTAAGTCCAGCAGTTATTACGGGGAAACCTGTGAGCATCGGTGGTAGTTTGGGGAGAAATACCGCAACGGCAATGGGCGCTTTTTTTGCTATTCAAACCATTATGCCGAAATTTAAATATATTCCTGAAAAAACTACAGTAGCAATACAAGGATTTGGTAATGTGGGGGCGCTCTTGGCTGAGTTACTCTGCCAAGGTGGTTATAAAGTTGTTGCTGTTAGTGATTCTCAGGGGGGTATTTATTCTTCAAAGGGTTTAGATATTCCCAGTATTCGTCAATATAAGGAAGCTAATAAGCAGATACAAGCAGTCTATTGTAAGGATACTGTTTGTAATATTGTTGAGCATAAAGTTTTGAGTAATGAAGAAATTTTAACTTTGGATGTTGATATTTTAATTCCTGCTGCTTTGGAGAATCAAATTACTGAGGAAAATGTTAAAGATATTCGGGCAAAATTTATCTTTGAAGCTGCTAATGGTCCGACTACTTCCAGGGCAGATACAATTTTAGAAGAACGTGGAATTTATGTATTTCCTGATATTTTGATTAATGCTGGTGGTGTGACTGTAAGTTATTTTGAATGGGTACAAAATCGTAGTGGTTTGTATTGGACTTTGGATGAGGTTAATCAAAAATTAAAAGCAAAAATGGTGGCAGAAACAGAAAGTATTTGGCAAATATCTCAGGAGTTATCTATTTCTATGCGAACTGCTGCTTATGTTCATGGTTTACATAGATTGGGAGAAGCAATTAATGCTAAGGGGACTAGAGCTTTTTATGCCAAAAAGTAGTTCAGTTATCAGTTATCAATTATCAGTTTATTGAATGTGGTATCTGTGATTCATGGGTTCTGTAGTTAATTAGGGCTTACTGATTAAATATAAAAGCATTGACACATAAGGAAAGGTATAAGGCTTTTTTTGTCTAAAAAAAGTGTCTGGTTTTCGGCCCTTCGAGCTGAAAAAAAAGTTACTATTTCAAGCTGACTATGGCAAGCTCTTTAAAAAGACTTTTTCAGCTAACCTTAATTAACTCAGTTTCATATTATATCATACGTTACGACCGAATGACGAATTACTATATAATTTTTTTGCTGGCAAAACACTGATTTTCAATTAGGAGATTTTATCAAAATTTTGACTTGAAAATTAATGGAATTTTTTTCAAATTTTTGCAGATGTTCCTTAAGTCGAATATAGTCAAATTTTAATTATTATTCTTACGGGAAAGTAAGCAGTCAGCTCGATCCCTTTTCCTAAGTTATGCTTGACAAAAATATGCATGAAAGTAATAAATTATTTAGGTAAAATTTATCATCTTTTTCCTGTGAGGCTTCTAATTCTTCAAGGAGGATAATTCCTCCTTTTAGCTGATAGCTCAATGGCTACAAAGAAAATGTAGATTTAGCTGTAGTAATTTATTTTTATGCCCTTATCTCCTATTTCCCATATCAAACTAGTGCTTTTATATAAGTTCTGAAACATTTATTACCCAGGGGATTGAATATGACATTATTAGGTTTTGAAATTGAAGAACTATTTGAAGCCTTATTAGATGCTTATAGAGACTATAATAAGCTTCAAAGAATGGTGAGATTTAAGTTGGGAGAAAATTTAGAGAGATTTGCCCCGAGAGGTGATTTAGAAACAGTTGTTTTTAGTTTGATTGACTCAGCAGAAGCTAGAGGAAAATTACAGCCTTTGATCATAGGTGCTTATGAACAAAATCCTGATAATCAAAAGTTAAAAAAAATTTTTCAAACAATCTCGAGAGACTTTCAACAAAGGGCAATTTTAGATTCTGATTTTACTCCTATTAGAAATTTTGGCCCGGATATTTATTGGCATGGGAAAACTCACGAAATTGAGTTACAAGGATTATTTAAAAAACAACCAGATTGGTATGATGTCGGCTTTTTGCAGACAATTATTGAACAAGCTAAATCAGTTTGTCGGGTTGATTTACCAAATCTGAATATTACTGCAACAGGGGTATTAATTACTTCTAGATATGTTTTGACTAATTATCATGTACTTCAACTAGATAACAATAATAATCTTGAGTTAAATGCTAAAAATATTCGTCTTAATTTTGGCTGTTTTAGTTTGAATGATTCTGGAGAAACAACATCACAATCTTTTCTCTTAGATTCTGAAAAGCCCATTATTGCCTTTAGTCCTGTTGAAGAATTGGATTATATTTTACTACAGCTTGAAGAAACTTTTAGTCAAGCTTTAGATTCACAAGAGATCAGGATTAAACCTGCTCAATGGCAGCCTAATATTTCCCTCTCTGAAGCTGATAGTATTAATATCTTACAACATCCTAATGGAGAATCAATGAAACTTTCTATTACTTGTGATGGAATTACAGGAGTTTATCCTCATAGTGGATTAGTTCAGTATATTAATAGAACAGCAGGAGGCTCCAGTGGCTCACCCTGTTTTAATCAAAATGGTAAATTAGTGGCTTTACATCATGCTCAACGCTCTAAATCTTTTGGCACTATTCGTGAAGGTATTTTGTTTAGTTCTATTCATTATGATTTAGCTCAAAAATCAATTAAACTTAACTAAATTCTGTTTATTAAATCATTACATTACTGAAAAATATGAGCCGTTGTATTGTTGAAGCTGAATTACAAAAATCAGAAAAAAAATCTGATGTGGATAATTATTTGGACAAGATAATGAAATATATTCCCTCAGAAATAGTAGGGGTATGGATTACTATTAAAACTATGGTGGAAAGAAATAGTAATGTTCCCGCAAATGGTATTTTATGGGGAATCTTTATATTTTGTTTATTTTTAACTTTTGCTTATATTCGTTTATTGCCAACAGGGTCAAAAAGGAAGCCTACTATTAAACAAGGGATTATTTCTGTGGGTGCATTTATAGTTTGGGCGATCGCTATTGGTGGAAAACCATTTACTTCTATTAGTTGGTATCAGCCTATTTATGGCTCAATTTTAATGGTACTTTATACAGTAGTTATTCCTCTAATTCCTTTAGAAATACGTAAATTAAATTAATTGCATAAGTATAATAATGAAGTTATCTGAACCTGAAATAAACTGTCTATTTAAAGCTTTACAAAATGGCTATCGAAGCTATGATGACCTCAGAATTATGGTCAGATTAAACCTGGGCAAAAATCTCACAAATATTGTTCAGTCAGACAAGAGGATGGATATTGTTATTCTGGAATTAATTGAATGGGCTGAAAGTAAAGATAAACTATTAGATTTAGTTTGGGGAGCTAATAAGAGAAATCCTGATAATTTGCAAATTAGAAACATAACTTATAAACTTTTCTACATTACCCAAACACAATGGGAAAAGTTATATAAATTACTTTCTCAGATTCATCCTACTTATTTAGATTTGGCTTTTCAGGAAAGCTTTCAGCCGAAAGAAATTGTAGAAGTTGACCCTAGATTAATTAAATTACAATCCTTAGAATCTGAAGAAATTCAAGATATTTTAAAAGATAATTTAATTAAAAAACAAGAGCAAAGTTCAAGAGAAATTCCCGTGATTTTGGAATTTGTTGATTATTTAAGCAAAATGCCATATGAAAAAATTAATAAACATCTTCAGCAAAGATTATCAGACCCTAATTATTACCCTCCCAAATCTAGTATTCGCAATGAATTTAAAAGATGGTTTTTGGAAGTTTCTAATCAACTGAATATTCCGTTAGATATCCAAGAAAAAAAGAAAAGTCTATCTAATTTGAAAACATGGGTTTCAAATTTTGTTAGTCGAGACCAGAAACAAAATACTCTATCAAAGACTCAAGAAAAAAAGGAAAGTTTACTAAAGCCTGTACAAACAAAAAAAATAAAAATTCAGCCTTATTTATTAATTAGTTTGGAAGATACTGGTTCTGATTTACTATTACAAGGTGAGTTAGTTCTCCAAAAAGATAATAGTAATACTATTCTGAAACAAGAACCTATTTATATTCAGGACCAAACACCAACTGTTAGGTGTGCCAAAAAATTTAAAAAAATAGGACATTATATTAAACAATTCATTCAGGTAAGTGATTTGAAATTACAACGTTATGGTTCTCGAAATAGTAATATTAGGTTCAAAGAGTCAATCATTATTGAATTATTTTTGCCTATTAAATATTTTTTACAGCCCATGGAAGCTATCCCTTTACCAATCAAAGAATCACAACTATTTGCTGGAGAAACTAGAGAGCTTTGTTGTGACCATCCATTAACTTTTAGGGTTTTGGAAAGATTTGAAACTTATCAAAATAATCGTGAATATTTACGGAGATTGAAAAATAATTGGGAGGAAGTAAATAATTTTTTTAGATCCCATTCACCATTAACTGCAGAAGTAATTGAAGATAAATTTGAATATCATGGTCGCTATGAAAAATGGAAAATACTAGAAGCACGTTTAAGAGATAATAAAAAAATAGGCATAAATATTATTTCACCTTTAAAAAATATTATAGAAACTAAAGAAATTATGAGAGCAATTATTATTGCTGGCATTCCTATTGCATTATGGAGTATTAATGGTAAAGATACTCCTGAAAAGTTAAGAAGAAATTTTCTCCAAATTTTAACATTCCAAAATATTGAAAGTTTAACTGGTCTTTTAAATTTGATGGCAAGGTTACGAAAACAAGCTTATATTTCTGATAACTCCCAAGAAGGGTTAGGATATGGCTTAGGATTTTTATGCGATAACCCTTACCGCATTCCATCACGATTTGAAGAAGATGATGCCTATACTTTTGGCTAATATAAAATCAAAAAAAAGGAGTATAAATAATGAGTTATTGGCATTTATTTCAAGGGAATGGAAAAAAAGAAAAAGGAGTTGAAAAAAAGCTCTTTAATATAGAGCCTCCTCCTTGGCGTAAATTTGAGGACAGAATAGATATTGAAGTAAATGAAAAGGGAATTGACCGTAGATGGTTAAAATTAAGGCAGTTAGCAAGACAACAAAAAAAAGGATTAGAAAGAGGTCAAAACTTTAGACTTCCTGAACCACAAAAAGAAGCAAAAGATGTGATTAATAGTGTTAATGCAGCAATTTATTTGAAAAGACCTTTGTTGATAACTGGAAAGCCTGGTTCTGGGAAAACATCTCTTGCTTATGCTATTACTTATGAACTGGGTTTGGGAGCTGTATTATCTTGGTCTGTTACAGCAAGGTCTACTTTACAAGATGGATTATATCGTTATGATGCTATTGCTAGGTTGCAGGATGCTCAATTGAAAAAAGAACAACATATTGGAGAATATATTACATTAGGTGCTTTAGGTACAGCGTTTTTGCCTTCCCAGTTTCCTCGAGTTTTATTGATAGATGAAGTTGATAAAAGTGATATTAATTTACCTAATGATTTACTCAATATCTTTGAGGAAGGAGAATTTATTATTCCTGAATTAATGCGTAGAAGTAAGTCTCAAAAGTCAGCAGCATCTCCACAACAATTTACAGTTTGGACACAGGATGCAGATAAAGTAGTCCTGAAAACTGGAAAGGTAAAATGTTCCGCTTTTCCTATTATTGTAATGACAAGTAATGGAGAAAGAGATTTTCCTCCCGCATTTAAACGACGTTGTTTAAGGGTGACAATGCCAGACCCAAAAGAGGCAGCTTTAAGAAGTATCGTTAAAGCTCATTTTGGAGATGAATTGTATAATCGAAACCAAGATTGTATTGAGAAGTTAATTAAAGATTTTTTGCCTAAACAAGAAGATGGTGAAGCATTTGACAGAGCAACGGATCAGTTACTCAATACAATTCATATATTAACTCAATCTAATGGTCCTCAAGATGAGGATGAGATTGAATCTATTAAGGAAATTTTATTTAAAAATTTAAGTCTATAAAATGTCTGATTTTTTTAAATTTCTCAAAATTAATAATGGGCATTATATTAATTCCATTATTGAAAAATGCATAAAATAAATAAAACCTAGGTTGGGCAGAACGAGGTGAAACCCAACATAGGCATTGTACTAATTTCATTATTGAAAAATGAATAAAATGTAGTAAGATTCAAGATAGGTATTATACTAATTTTATGGTACCTAAAGTCAACCTAATAGCTATTACTTGTTGACTACTGTTTGTTGGGTTTCATATCTCAACCTAACCTACGGTTAACGCAAGTATAAACATTTTGGCTGCTGGGCAGACGGCCTCAGTCTGGGTCGCGGTCTTTATACCTGAAGAGAGTAATTCTCGGAGGGCCAGTGCTATGAAACAGAAAGCCCCTAACTGCCATGGTAGGGAATCTCGCCCTGTCTTGTAAAAGCAGGGTCGGGAGGGTGTCAATGTTCTAATTCTTATTCTCCCTTATGGAACCTTCTAATAATAATAATAATAATAATAATAATAATAATCAAGAGCGAAAAATCGACAAGCTTATCAAAACTTTAGGGGTTGATTTAGGATTTACTGGAAGAGAAATAGCTGAAATATTGTGGTTATCATTAAAGCGTCGGGAACTAATG
>JAKQYE010000210.1 GCA_023356605.1 Trichodesmium sp. MAG_R02
GAGGCTCTCCTTCTAAAACTTGTAACAGTAGAGCTTGCTGCTGGTAATCTAGCAAAGGTTTGGCTCCCTGGTTCTGGTGACGACCATCTCTAATCGCTGCTGGCCCTCCTTTGTTAAACCGTTGGGCTATCACTTCTTACCATTGCAAGGCTAAAGCTGTCACTGTCGCTACTTCTTCACTCTTTGAACCTTTGGCCAATAGCTAGCAATTATGGTATATTCTAGACCAGACAAAAAAGTTTGCTCTTTTCCTTTAGTATTTGGCGAAATGAATCAGTCTTTTCCAATCAACTACGCCCCCAGATTACAAAAATTAATGCAAAACGCAAATATTTCCAGCTATAGGGAATTAAGTCAAAAATCTGGAGTTTCTGAGTTACAGGTTATTCGGTTGCAACGTGGGCTAGCATCACAAATGCGAGTGGATATTTTACTCAAAATTAGTCGAGCATTAGGAATAACTTTAACAGAACTATTAAATAATTTTGCATCTGAACTTATCAAAAAATCGCCAGAAACTTCTACCTCTGCCCTAGAACAAAAATATAACAATCTCCAAAAAGAATTAGACCAACAAAAACAATTTTTAATGCAAGAGTTTCAGCAGTCTAGTTTACAAGTTTTAGAATCTTGGCTACAACAATGGCCTACTGTGATACATAAAGCTAAACAAAATCCTCGTTTAGCAGCCGTCAAAATATTACCTTTGTTACGTCCAGTAGAAAAACTTATGGGACAGTGGAATGTGGAATCTATTGCTCCTGTCGGAGCAGAAGTTCCTTTTGACCCGCAGTTACATCAACTAATGGAGGGATATGCCCAAAAGGGAGAAATAGTAACAATTCGTTACACTGGCTATAGGCAAGGGGATAAACTGCTATTTCGTGCCAAAGTTAGTCCTATAAGCTAAATTGGCTTTACTGAATTTTGGCTATGATTTTTCTTTAATGGTAATAATGTTCCCCATCCCTACTACGTTTAATGTCTCATCCCACAGGACTTCATGTCGGCGACGGCCGGAAACGCCTAACTATTAACAATGAGAATTTGGGATTTGGCCAAATTTAGGTTTCATCTCTTGATTTAGCAACGCCGTTAAATTAAATAACAAAGAAGCTCAAAATTAGGGATTAATTCGAGGAGACTTGGTACTTAGTCTAAGTAGTAAGCTATACTAGCATAGGTTTCCTAATACTTAGAGTTATAGCTTCTAGAAAATATGAGCAATCCTGTTGTTAAATATGTTGAACCCTCTGGTATTTTAGACGGTACTAAAGCTACTTCATTTCGCCAAGAGATTAGTGAACAAGTTGACGCTGGAGCTGGTGTTGTTGTGATAGATCTTAAAGGAGTAACTTTTATGGATAGTTCCGGTTTAGGTGCTTTAGTCTTAGCACTTAAGACTGTTCGTGCAGCTAATTGTGAGTTGGTTATATGTTCTATAAATGAGCAAATTAAAATTCTGTTTGAACTAACCAGCATGGATCGAGTTTTTAAGATATTTCCTAACAGAGAAGAATTTGAAAAAGCCACTATTCAACCTAGTATTAATATAAATTTTCAACCTTAAACCAAATCCTAAAATTTCTAAATAAGTATCTTAAATTTTATAAAGTATGTAAGGGTGTTGAATAATCTGGAAATAAGTAATATTAAAACATTACAAACACAACTGGGTTAATCGACTAAGTTTTGCATGAGGTCGAAGAATAATAATCCAGGATAAAAAACCTATTGAATATTTGGCTGCATAGGTTTTTTATCAATAATAAATATTCGCCTCAAACACTGTAAAGAATACTTTTTATCGTTCCTATTGATTATGATTTATCCCTGCTTTCTCATAATAAATACGGCTATAAAAGTAAGCTTATTCCATGGCAAAATCTTTTATTTAGCAATAACCTAGGCTTGGGAAATTTGGTATACCTCCTGAGCACAACAATCATATTCGTGCTTCAACAACATCTATATAAATAATAGCTTAAGGGGTCACAAGTTAGGTAAAAGGTAATAGGTAAAAGGTAACAGGCGAAAAAGCAGACGGAATTTTTTAGTTTTAGTCAGTCACCAACTCTTGTCTGACATATCATTTAATATTCCTATAATAATATCAAAATAAATCCTTGATTAATTAGGATTTGTTTTCTAAGTCTTTTTAAGGAGTAAGGGAATAGGGGAGTGGAGGAGTAGAGAGTAGTTAAGAGAAACAGGGAATTTATAGAGGGGGTAGTTAGATACATTTATCCCTTGTAGCCCTCTGCCATAGGAGCACCCAAAATACTAACATGGGTGAGCTTGAAAAACCGAAAACCTGGTACTTTTTAAAAGCTTCAAGAAGACTAAATCCTTTATAGGTAAATGTTTCGATATTTAACCAGCAAGCCCTAATTAAAACAAAACCTGAAATATTTATAACTAAAAAGAGTTGCACATATCAAAAAGCCTGCATTTCAAGAAATCGGGTAAGAATAAATTTTTGGTATATAATTTAGATGTTAAATTTTTTGAGGTTTTTATCTTTGATTATTCCACTTGTATCATCGACTCAACGATTCTTTTTCTTTAATAGGCAATAATAAATTTTGCCTATATTATTTATTGGCGCTATTAGTGTTTGAAAACTACACCAACTATCCATAGATACTGTTTTAAAGTAAGCATTCAGCTGTCGGCTATCGGCCATTAGCTAGAAGGAAAAAATTAGCTTCCAGGAAGAATTAAAAGTCCGACACGAAAAAGATGATCCGTTCAACTTGGCTTTGTTGTACAAATACCCTGGAATCCCTGCATAACAATACTTTAGCGTTAATGATATTTATATTTATTGATAAATCCTTAGACCATCATGCTCATAGCACTTTCATGGAACAAAGCCACTAAACTTAATAATTTATTACTTTCATGGATCTTTTTGCGCAGTATGACCTAGGAAAAACTGAGAGCTAACTGCTAAAATGCTGAATACTTACGTCTTAAATACTATTTTTTTTTCTTTTCTACTATATCTAAAATAACTTATTGGGCATGATATATTTTACTTTTTTTATCACTTTATGGAGCATAAATACGATAGTCTATAACCCAAAATTGTTAAAATATTGTTCAAATTTTAACTGTATATCTCAAATATAAATACAAACATATTATAATTTTAAACACCATATATCATCTATTTTCCTAATCTCTGATATTTGATATCTCCTTTGTTTATTTTGTATCTTATTTGGTCTTAATTCTTAAGTAACTTCAGGATAAATAAACAGCCTAATTAAATACAACTTTTAGCAAAGAAAAATCATCACTCAACACATCATTACAATTTAACTTTCGCACATGATCTAATATTTTGTTTAAATCGCAATAACCATATCTATGATATTCTAAAATCATATTAATAAAATCATCTATTCCCCAGATTTCTCCGTCAGATAAAGAAATTTCATAAACACCATCACTAAATATATATAGGTAGCTAGACTTTTCTACTATACAAGAATTATCGATATAAGTAGCCTCTGGAAACATACCAATAGGCATTCCAGTAGTCTTCAGTTTCTTGGCCACGGGAAGATGGCCATCACCTGAGATTAAAAGAGCTGGAGGATGACCAGCACTTGCATAAACCAGTTGACTTAGAGAGCGATTATATACACCATACCAAATAGTAAAGTATTTGTCATTTTGATAAGTTATTTGGTAAGTATTATTTAAAGCTCTAAGTACATCACTAGGTTTATGGTAATCCAGGTTAGGTATGGCCTTTGACCTCAACAAATTCAAAACTGAAACTGAAGGAAGTGCAGCCCGTAAACCATGACCTGCAACATCTAATAGATATACAACTAAGTAATTTTCATCTAACCAGTAATAATCAAAGCAGTCTCCCCCTAATTTGCGAGAAGGAATAAACTTGGATTCAACTTTTATTGGTTCTGTTAAAGATTCCGATTCTGGTAGAATGGAAGATACATAGTCGGCAGCTTCAGCTAATTCTGCTTCCAATAGTTGCTTTTGAGTCTGTAAGTCTTGAGAAAGCTGATGTAGTCGTAGTCCAGCTCTGACCCTAGCATTCATTTCACTCATTTCTATAGGTTTAGATATAAAGTCATCAGCACCAGCATCAAGACCTTTAACTCTATCTTGAACCCTTCCTAAAGAAGTTAATAAAATAAAGAAAGTAGTAGACAAATTAGAATTAGCTTTAATCCTACGGCAGACTTCTATTCCTGTGAGTTGTGGCATGACCCAGTCACAGATAATCAAAGCAGGTTGTAGGACTTTTGCCCTTTCAAAACCTTCTTCACCGTTACTTGCTACTGTCACTTCATAACCCTGTTTCTTCAGAACTCTTCTAAGCAATTCCTGAGTGGCAGTATCATCATCAATAACCAAAATTTTATATATCATGGACTTAGTTAAAAAATTTACTGTTTAGGTTAAAGACGACATAAAAGTGGGTAGACTAGTAAAAGTTTGTAATTTCAATTATTTACACAAATTTTTAACAGTTACTTTACCATATAACCTAGAATATAACTGAAATATTATGTAATGACTAAAGATAGAAGTGTGGCCAAAGTGAAAGGTTCTGATAAATTACCAACGTTTCGCAGATCTTATTTGCAAGTTTGTTCAAACCTGGAGGAAAATGACAAAGTTTTGTCATGGTTTGAGCTATTGCATCAAGCATCAATCCCAAAAACAGTTTGGTTACAATGTGAATTGATGTTAGCTGAAGGTTTTACTAATGCAGCTCGTCACGCCCATAAATATTTGCCTAGAGAAACACCTATAGATATTGAAATTACAATATATACCGACTACCTGGAAATTAAAATTTTGGATTATGGTCAGCCTTTTGATTTGAAAGGATGGTTAAGAGCACAACCAGATCTAGATATGTTTGCTCCTGGTGGGCGAGGTATAAAATTAATGTATGAAATAGCAGATTATGTTAGTTATACTCATACATCTGATGATCGTAACTGTTTGTTAATCGTTAAAAGATATTGGCCATATTCCCAAGAACAGAATGACTTTTCTAATTGTGACACCTAAATCAGGAATTAATTAGGATTAAGCTATAATCTTGGTGCTAGTGGATTTAACCAAAGTAGGATTTCACGTTTTAGTTGATTGAAGTCCCTATAAATTTCTTGTTTCAACCATTGACCAAGGGCGTCTACAGGAGTATATACTTGTCCTACAGGCCAACTTAAATCTTGACCTAAGGGTGTTAAATGGTTTCCATTTAATCTCTGAACTGTTATCATACTAGGAAAACGTAGTCGCAATAAATCGCTCAAACGAAGGGTTTGATCTATATTATCATCATTAAATTTAATCAATAAATTGCGCCGAATTTGATAGCGCTTTTGAATTAGGCTGTTTGTAATTTTAGGGCTTGGAGTAAACTCTACTTTCACTACAGAAGATATTTGTTCGACTAGGGGAATAGCATCACGGGCTGCAAAATTGTTGAAAGATATGAGAATATTGCCAGCTCTTGCTATGGGAAACAAACTACCTATAAGTAAATGTAACTTACATCCCATACTATGCCCAATTCCATAGATAGGTAAAGATTTCTTTCTGAGTATTCTGCTATTATATAAGTGATTAAGGCAATTCTCAAAACTGCTGAGAACATTTTCGGCCATTTCTAAATGATCTAGAGTATTGACAAATGGAGTAGCTATTACCCCATAGCCTTGATTTGCTAGAATCTCTAATAAACACCGATAAGTGACATGGGGCGCAGTTGCAACAAATGCTCCACCCAAAAAATGTATTATTCCTTTGGGGCGAGAAGGTATCAATACCCAATTACCAAAATTTTCTTGCCATTCCATAATTTCAAACTATAAAAGCTTTTCATTGACAATTAGAATATTTAGTGGTGTTCGTATGTATTTTTAATTTTTAGTACAGTTTAAGAATTATTTTATGATTAATATAAAAAACTTTATAAATTAGTCACGAAAATCTAAAACAGTATTAGTTTTTAATAAAATTGCAATATATAGTCATTTTAATAAAGAATTGAGACAAGTATTTCTTGCCATAACTCGCGTTTGGTGCAGAAAAAGTTTTCCATCTCTTTTTGAAATGACTACAACTATCCAAAAATGCCGATTTTGGAAAGACAAGTTAATGTGTAAGGATTTAAGAACCTTTTCTAGAGATATCTAATAGTCATTAATAAGATTTTAAAGCCAATTTGTATATTTTGACAAATTTAATATATTTTGATGGTTAATCCCATCTTATTAGTAGGATAGATTCATCAAATAATTTGGATTAATTCCTAATGTACTGTAAACGTTGGCCTAAAATTTCTAAGTTGGCTCTTACTGTTTCCAAAGTTGACCAATTTCTATATAAGATAGGACTTACCCAGCTACTACCATATCATATATAGTAGAGGATACAAACTGTTATAAAACTACTCCATTTTTAAATCTTATTTCTATTTTTGAGAATAAGATTTTCTCACCACTTTCTGACTTTTTAACTGTGGCTTCGACCGAGTAGGTTTTTTCGTAGTTGCGATCGCCAACACTCCCACTACTTTAATACCTGCTTTGCCCAAAACCTCTATGGCAGAATTAACTGTTGCACCAGTTGTATAAATATCATCCACCAGTAAAACTGAAGTACAGGGAGGACGGTTACGGAAATCTTTCCTCACCACAAAAGCATCCTGCACCATCTCCAACCTCTCTGCAAAAGATAAACTATATAATGCCCGAGTCTCTTTCTTTCTGGCTAAAGCATTTCGCCATATCTGTAAACCTGTCGCCTCACAAAAACTATTGGCCAATAGTTCTGCCTGATTAAAACCTCGTTCCCTCTGCTTTCTTTTGTGCATGGGAATGGGTATAACCACTACTTTGTCAAGGGTTGCCATTGGAGAAGCTAACCACCCATCCGCCAACCAATATGCTAGTGGTTTTGCTATTTGTGGGTGATCTTCATATTTCATGGCAGCGATCGCTCGTTTGAGACTATCTTTATATTGACCCCAAACAAATACAGGTACTTCTCCGGAAAATATTTCTCCCCCATTAGGAAACTGACAATGCCAAACTTGTTTTTCGCAATATTGACAAAACTCTCTATCTGCTGATCTCTGACAAAGAGGGCAGTTAGGTTTAAGAAATATATTCAGAAATGGTCTCAGAATTTTTCTCCAGATAAATTTAATTATTGTCATGTACTTTAAAAAGATCTAAAATTTTCAATATTATTCTATGCTGATATGAATGCCCGTCCATTTAGGCCGGGGAGGATGTCAACAACAACCATTAACGTAACTTAAACAGACAAGACCTACCTATATTTACCCATAACAACCACATATATAGCAATCCTATGAGTGATCGGGCGCAAAAATCCTACTGGTTTTAGGAAACAGGGAACAGGGAACAGAGAATAGGTAAGAGTTTTAAAAGTTTTATTTACTTATTGAAGTGTCGCAACCTATGCGCGGACTACCATAGTAAGGGTTATAGTCATTCCGAATAAGAATGGAATACTTTTCTAGCTAAAACTCTTTCACAGCAAGAAAATTTTGTCTCAATCTAAATCAGAATAACTATAACTGCCGTTAAACCCTACAAATGGTTTATGATCTGATATGCATGGGGTTTGTCCTGAAAGTAAAAAAACCTAAGACTTGGTATGAAGTATTCTGCCAAATTCTTGGCCTTTTTTTCAAGTATTGTAACAATCAGAAAGTAAAAAACCTACCCTCGTGAGCTACTGGCCATTCCCCATTGCCTCTCCTTCTCCGCGAGGGTCTGCTGCTGCTTCCAACATCCCACTATCATGCAGGACAACTACATTTGCATTGCCCCAACCACGTCGCATTACTACATTATGTCCGCGCTGTTTCAACTCATTCACAGTTGCCTCGCCAAACCCCCCTGTTTCTAACATCAACTTATCTGGCAACCATTGATGATGAAAACGTGGGGCAGATACAGCTTCAGCAGCATTCATCTTATACTCTAACACATTTAATATAACCTGCACAACTGTGGTGATAATCGTGCTTCCCCCAGGAGAACCAGTCGCCATAATTAACCGACCATTCTCTGTAACAATAGTAGGAGTCATACTAGACAAAGGAGTTTTTCTTGGAGCTATAGCATTCGCTTCATCCCCCACCAAACCGTACAAATTTTGTGCTTCAGGAGCAGCGGCAAAATCATCCATCTCATTATTTAACAATATTCCTGTACCAGCAACTACCACTCCAGCACCAAAACTACCATTAACTGTATATGTCATACTAATAACATTTCGCTCTTTATCTACTACAGTCAAATGAGTAGTATCAGGAGACTCCAAAATATTACTCCTGAGAACTTCTGGCGATACTGGTTGTACTTCGGTGGAACGTCTGACTTTTGTGAGATTAATTTCCTGACGTCGTCGTTGAGCATAACTCAAGCTAGTTAACTCCTTGACTGGCACTTCCACAAAATCTGGGTCTCCTAAATGTAAAGAGCGATCGGCATAAGCAACCCGCATTGCTTCAGTCAGTAAATGAATAGTATCAGGATTTTCCCTACCCCATTCTTGCAAGTTGGTTTCTCCTACAATATTTAATATTTGTAGCAAATGTACCCCTCCAGAAGATGGTGGTGACATAGCACAAACTTTTGCTTGTCGAAACTTGCCACAAATAGGTTCACGCCATATTGGTGTATAGTTCCGTAAATCTTCTAAAGTAATTAGACCTCCCGCTTTGGCCATATCAGTAGCGATCGCCTGAGCAATTTTACCTGTATAAAAGCTTTGAGGATTTTCAGCAATGGTTTCTAAGGTTTGAGCTTTATCAGTTTGAATCAGCAAATCTCCTGGTTGATATGCTTGGCCATTCTTAGTAAATATATCCCTAGCTGCCGGATTTTTGTTAATTACCTCTAAGCGTCTTTCTAGTTTACTAACAAAGTTATCACTTACCTCAAAACCATCACGAGCATAACGAATGGCTGGTTTTAGCAATTCTTTCCAAGGTAACTTACCTAAGGATTTGTGAATATTATACAATCCTGCTACGGTTCCGGGCACTCCCACTGCTAAATGTCCATCTAAACTTGCTTTTTTCTCTACTTCTCCCTTTTCGTTAAGGTACATATTTCGAGTGGCCGCTTTAGGGGCTCTTTCGCGAAAGTCTAGGGCTCGAATTTTATACTGTTGAGTCTTAGAATTTTCTGGAGGAGTTCCTAATAGTAAAAAGCCTCCGCCTCCAATACCTGCTGAAAATGGTTCTACTACGGAAATACCAAAGGCCATAGCAACCGCTGCATCTACTGCATTGCCTCCTTTTTCTAGCATTAACTTTCCTGCTTCACTAGCTAGGGGATGAGCTGAAACTACTATACTTTCTTTGCTCCGTTTTAATTCTGCTAGAGGTAGAGATTTTGGAGAGTTAGGAGTACAGCTAAACAGCCAGAAGGAAATAACTACACAACTCAATATTGGTATTTGGCTTTTAGTTTGAGGGAATCGAATCTGAGGCATAATGGAATTACTGAGATTAAATATAATCATTCTTTCTTACCTAAATTTATCAAATAAATTAGCTAAGTTTTTACAAGTTTGAAAGGCTCGATTTTTATCCCTATCCGAAATATTATTCAAAACAGGTTTACTTTTCATACGATTAGAAAAAAATAGCTCTAAATTTAGATATAAGCTTCGCCAATGATGATACTGCTTTAAGATTTCCGAATCTGAAGGTAAATGTGCTGACTTACTAGCGATCGCCAATAATGGTTCATTATTTATCGAGTCTACATCCTGCCAAACTTCACCCCGCACTGAAAAACCCTGTTAAAATCCCCCATTAATATTGAGATTAACTAACTTTCTCCAGGACTTACCCAGAGGCACTATATATAGTGTATGACAACAGGACTTACGCAAAAACACTAATTGTAGTGTAAATATTGGAAATATAGTCATTTCAAAAAGAGATGGAAAACTTTTTCTGCACCAAACGCGAGTTATAGCAAGAAATACTTGTCTCAATCTAAATAAAAAAACTATTATTATCAAAAATACACCACATATAGAAGCAATACGTAAGTCATGGACAATTTCGACTATCTTTACGCTCTGCTTTATGCGCGCGCTCCGCGATGGGAACGCTTAACTATTTTTATTCAAAAACACCTGAGTTATTCAAGTGAAAATTTGCTTCATTCTGTAATTGGACTTTGGACAAAAAGAAAAGTAGTTAGCGTAATATTTACGCTAACTAACTCTAGCAATATTCCTCTGTCTCCAGTGAATTTAATCACTGAAAAATAGCAATAATTAAGATTTGTCGCCCACTCCTAACAAACTTTTTGTTCTTTTTTGGATTTTTTTTGCCCTTTGATGATAACTTGATGACGAGTTCTTGATGTTTTTTTATATCCTTTAATCCGTCCCGAAGAATGACCTGGACGTTTGGGAGATGTAGCCATTATACCCAAAGTCGAAATTATTCTATAAAAGACTCTTTGAAGTAAACTGGGAGTAATTTTAACTGATTTCTTATTCTTTAAATACTGTTCCCAATGATGGGGTAAAATAACAGCTAAATTCCTTGAAGCCCATAAATTAAAATAATCAATAAGTGTTAATTTAAACCACTTTTTTTCATGTTCAAAATCGGGAGTTGAATAAGCTGTCATCAACAATTTTTGTTTTCCAAATTGAAACAAATGTTCCATGCCATAACGCTGTCGATAAGACTCATAGCAATCAATTAGATTCAACTCTTTATGGGGAGGACCAATAGCAATTAACCACATAGGCTTCCAAATCCTATTACCGACTTCATCAGTAGTAGTAATTTGTAGTAAAGTAAAAGGATAACGGTTCATTTTATAGTTCTGAGTTCCTTTCATTAACATCTGGTTCCAACCCGAAATTGTTACTGTCAATTGACGACCTTTTTTAGTAGTAAAAATTGATTGACTAACCCCAGTAGATTCATGGCAAGTATTCTCATCAGTTATACTATCCCCAGAGAACTTTTGTTGGGCTATGGGATCGCATCATTAACTTTTATATTGAAATTACTGAAAAAATTGAGTCAAGTTTATCTATATTATTAAGCATTACAGTGTATAA
>JAKQYE010000211.1 GCA_023356605.1 Trichodesmium sp. MAG_R02
TAGAGTAATGGATGATATCTATCAATTAGGACTGACAAATTTATTTATAGAGCTCGGATTATTAGTTATTAAAAAGTTTAAAATAGAAACTAAATATGCTCACTTAGATTCAACATCATTTGATCTACGTTGTGAGCGTGGTTTGGTGATTTCTCAAAGAGCCACAATTCTTTGCCGATAGTTTTTTTGTCAAAAAACCAGAAAGAGTAGAAACAATACTGTTTCTTAAGAGGCACCTGTATAGTCCATAATAAAAATATGTTGAAACAAGAAACATTTAAACCTGAAAATTATTATATCCTTGTAGTTGATGATATTTCTATTAATCTGAAATTGTTAAAAGTAGTCTTAGAACCTATAGGCTATCGTCTTATGTTTGCCAAGGGAGGCTATCAAGCAATAGAAAGAGTTAAGGCTTCAAAGCCAGATTTAATTTTACTAGATTTAATGATGCCTGAAATGGATGGACTAGAAGTATGTAAGCTATTAAAGAGTGACCCGGAATATGCTGAAATTCCAATTATTTTTATCACTGCAAGTAATGAAGAAAAACACATAGTCAATGCTTTTGAATTAGGGGCAGTTGATTATATTAATAAACCATTTAAAACAGCCGAACTTTTTGCTAGAGTTCGCAATCATTTACTCCTAAAACATACAATTGAAAAATTAAAGTCTACACAAATAGATTTGGAAAAAGCTTTAGCAGAAGTTCAAAAACTCGCCAATACCGATGCACTTACAGGAGTCTCAAATCGTCGTAGTTTGTTTGATTTTGGTCATCAAGAATTTGATCGTGCTAGTAGATATGGTAAAGCTCTTTCTATTTTATTAATGGATTTAGACAACTTCAAGAAAATTAATGATAACTATGGTCATCAAATAGGAGATAAAGCTTTATGTGCATTAGTTAAAATTATTAAAAATACTATTCGCAATGTGGATTTTTTAGGTCGATATGGCGGAGAAGAATTTATGGCTATTTTGCCTGGAATTTATGGAGAGGAGGCATTCATATTGGCAGAGCGAGTCAGAAAAAAAATATCTAGCAATATTATTGAAACTGACAAGGGAAATCTCCCGTTAACAATTAGTATTGGAGTTAGTACATATTCTACTAAAGATAAGAACTTAGAAGACATAATATTACGAGCAGATCAAGCAGTTTATGAAGCAAAGCAACAAGGAAGGAATAAGTGCTGTTCAATATATAGCAATTTCAAATAGGTTGTGACAATTCAAAAACTAGAAATAAACCGTGAAACTATTGCTCATTGACTATGGCCCCTAAACCCCCATCATATTTTAAACTTACCAGGACTTACGCAGTACCGCTATATATGGTGCCAAAAATTATCATTTTCAAGATATTGCCACTATACATAGTGCCGTTGCGTAAGTCCTGCTTACATTCCGCACGTCAAAATGTAGCATCTAAAACATGATACTGAAAGCCTTGTCCCATAATAGCTCTGAAGTTTGTGAGTGAAAATACATATTACAATAACTATTGATAGTTATTAGCCATAACAGATGCTGTAATCCACCTTCTTTGTTAAAAATACCCTTGTAATATACTTGAAGTAATGTACACTATATGTAATGTACCTAAGTAAGTCTTGAAACTAAAACAAGTACAATTAGATTATGACACTACACAAAGGGGGACGCTTATGAACCGCCATCTATACAAAGTTGAAAATCAATGGGGAGGATCTTCTGCACCCTGGCATCCTGGGGGTGACTGGATAATTGGCAATAATTCTGATCAATCTGATCAAAATGTTGTAGCTCTCAACATTAAGTCCGATGATGGTGGAGAAACCTTAAATGGAACCATGACTTATATGGGTGAAGGGCCTATTGGCTTTCGGGCTACTAGAACTAGCAAAAATAATGATTACACGGTTGAAAATCAATGGGGAGGATCTTCTGCACCCTGGTATCCTGGGGGTGACTGGGTAATTGGCTATCGTTCTGATCAAAATGTTGTAGCTATCAACATTAATTCTTATGATGGTGGAAGAACCTTGAATGGAACCATGACTTATATTGGTGAAGGACCCATTGGTTTTAGGGGGACTTGGGTCGGATAGAAAACTTTTTCTGCTAAAACTTAGTTATAGCAAGAAATACTTATCTCAATCTAAATTAAAATGACTATATCAGGACTTACGCAAAGACACTAATTGTAGTGGCAATATCTTGAAAAATACAAATTTATACGCCATATATAGCGGTACTGCGTAAGTCCTGTATATTTTTAATTTTTTGGACTTGAAATGAACTAATTGTGTATGAAATAGCTATTAATAAAATTAAATTATTTAATCTCGTTTCATTAGCCTTAGCTGATACAAGAATTGTCACCACCAGTTTTATAGTCTTTAAACATTGCTTCAATTCCCATTCTCTGGCTATATATTTTTTTTAATCTTTTCAGGAGATGATGAACTGGAGAGAATATACCATTTATATAGAACATATTTTTGACGATATTTCTGTTTTTTATACACGAGTAAATTATATGTTCTTACCTTCAAAATTTTGGTTATTTTTTGGTTCAATAATAGTTTAGTCTCACCGAGATTTACTTTTAATTCTAAGAGTTTACAATATTTTTTACCTCGTTTAATCATCTTATTTTTCCCTTTTCTGCTATACCAAGTCAAAAGTTTGCCAGTTAATGGGATACTTCCATAGACCTCAGAAACTAAACTTTCTCATTGTTGCCATCACATAGATAAAGAATTCCTACTCCCCATTTCTGACATCTGACTTTTGACTTGTAATTATTCTTTAATAATTCATTGCATTAGCACGGGCAGCAGCAGCTTCATCAGGGTGAATATTCAAGCGAGTTAAATTCACTCGACCCTTAGAATCTATTTCTCGTACCTTAACGATGACCTCATCTCCAATTGCTAGTTCATCTTCTACCTTACCCACACGGTAATCTGCAATTTGGGATATATGAACCATTCCTTCTTTTCCAGCAAATACTTCCACAAAAGCACCAATAGGAATAATTCGAGTCACTCGACCAACATAAACATCTCCAGGATTGAGTTTCTTGGTCATCCCTTGGATAATATTGCAAGCTTGTTTAGCTTTTTCACCATCCGCAGCTGCAATAGTTACGGTACCATCATCATCAATATCAATTTTGACTCCGGTTTCCTCAGTAATACCCTTAATAGTCTTACCCCCTGGTCCGATAACTAAACCGATCATTTCTGGATCTATCCTGAAGGTTAAGAGTCGCGGTGCATAGGGTGACATATCGGGACGAGGAACATCGATAACACTCAGCATCTTATCCAAAATATGTATCCGTGCTGGTTTAGCTTGATAAATAGCATCAGCAATTATCTCTATGGATAAACCTGTAATCTTCATATCCATCTGTAAAGCTGTAATCCCACTATCGGTACCAGCAACTTTGAAGTCCATATCACCTAAAAAATCTTCTATGCCCTGAATATCCGTGAGAATTCGAACTTCCTCATCTTCTTTGATCAAACCCATAGCTGCTCCACTCACAGGTTTACTAATAGGAACTCCAGCATCCATTAAACCTAGAGTCGAAGCACAAACTGACCCCATAGAAGTTGAACCATTTGAAGAAAGCACTTCTGAAACCACTCGAATCACATAGGGAAAAATATCCCCTTTTGGTATGACAGGTCCCAAAGCGCGTTCTGCTAAAGCCCCATGACCAATTTCTCTACGGCCAGGCGATCGCAATGGTTTAGTTTCTCCTACAGAAAAAGGAGGGAAGTTGTAATGGTGCAAATAACGTTTTTCATCTTGAGGATGTAAATCATCCGCCAGTTCTTGAGCATCACCTGGTGTTCCCAGAGTCACAGCAGACATTACTTGAGTTAAACCTCGATTAAATAGAGAACTACCATGGACTCGTTGTGGTAATACTCCTACCCGACAAGAAACAGGGCGTACTTCATCTAACTTCCGACCATCAACCCGGACACCTTCGTCAATAATTTGTTGACGCATTAGCTTTTTGGTGACGCTCTTAAAGGTATTCCCAAGCAACATACTTTCAGATTCAACCATTATCCTAACTACTTCTTCTTCAGGAAGTTCAGTGATGCTTTCTGCCAGAGAATCTTTAATTTTATCCAGTTTTTCATCGCGCTGATTTTTATCTAAATCATATTCAGACAGAACCTCTTTAATCTCTTCTGTAGCTTTTTCCTGAATATAGTTCTCTAAGGTAGGGTCTACTTCCGGAGGTACTGATTCTACAAGTTCAATACCCATTTCAGCAATAATTTCTCGTTGAGCTTGAATCAGGTCACAAACTGCTTCATAACCAAAATCAATTGCCTCAATAATATCTTGTTCTGGCAATTGATTTGCCCCTGCTTCTACCATAATCACCCCGTGGGGAGACCCAGCGACCACTAAGTCTAAATCACCATTTTTGACTTCACGGTAAGTAGGGTTAATAATAAAGTCATCTCCTACTAACCCTACCCGTACTGCAGCCATTGGCCCATAAAAAGGTAATTTAGCCAATAATACTGCTACTGAACTACCTGTTACAGCTAGTACATCTGGTGGTACTTCCTCATCCATGGACAATGTTGTGGCCACAATTTGAATATCATCCCGCAACCAACTAGGAAATAGGGGGCGTAGAGGTCTGTCAATTAAACGACCTGTAAGTGTCACCTTTTCTGGAGGACGACCTTCTCGGCGTAAAAAACCACCAGGAATTTTTCCTCCAGCGTAGAGTCTTTCCTCATAGTCGACCAAAAGAGGTAGAAAGTCTATTCCTTCTCTACCCTTGGCTGTAGTAGCTGTGACTAATACTGCTGTATCTCCCGACTCTATCATCACAGCACCACCGGCTTGAGGTGCGAATAAACCAACCTTCAATTGAATATCCCGTCCGTCAAAAGATATGGATTTATCTATCTCTTCCATCCAGTTTTTTCCTTCTATATTCTTTCGCTTCTGTGGCAATCGTAACATTGTTAATGGGTCAAGTGTTATACTATTGGAGTCAAAACTGAAGAGTCATATAAGGCTAAACTGGAGAAGTGTTCCTTATTTCATTTTGTCCCACCAGGATAGTGCTACTTAAACATTTTCAGGTGAAAAAGATGGGTCAAAGTCAGTCTAGACAAGGAAATTAAGTGGATATCCTAAAAATGGCTAGAACCGGTGCTTATTCAGGATTTATACCTTTTTGACGTAAAAGCCTTTGCCGATAATTATTTGAGTCTGTTTTCTGCCTCTGGTATGTTTAAGTCTCAATAGGAACTTTCCATTGAAGTTATAGTTATTTTAAATAAAATTGAGACAAATCAAAATAAATAAAACTTTTAAAACTCTTACCTATTCTCTGTTTCCTGTTCTCTATTCCCTAAAAAAAAGTAGGATTTTTACCACAAACATTCATAGGATTGCTATATACCAATTTCTTCAGGAATAAAATCATATAATCTTATTGAGTAAAGCAGCTTAACTTAAGTTTATAAAAATTGTATAAAAAAGTCAGAGAAAGTAATAGTAGGAAAATATTTTATTGAAGACTCGTCTAATAGTTGACGGCTAAATGTTTACATCTAAAACTAACCAGAAAAAAAGAATATTACAAATAGTTTCAAACTTGAGATGTGAAATAATTTACTAAAATTACTGAGATTGTCAATGTTTTGAGCCTATAAAGTCTTAATCCATAAATGGATGAATTTATAAATTCACGACTTCTGTGGAATACTTATAGTAATCCTAAATCCTATATGTAAAATCACACCCTTTCTTAAAAAATAGCTCTGTCTCCAGTTCCTTCTGCCTCCTGCCTCCTAACTCCTGCCTTCATACCACCCATTTATTTCACGAATCAGATAGGATTGCTATATGACCTTTTTGATAAATATTTGAAGATGGCAATTTTACATAGTTTTTGGTTGAGAGAACATCAACAACCTAGTTCTTTATTTCTTTGGGGAGAAACTTGGCACAAAATTACCGAAGATCATGCTGGGGAAACAGAAAAAATTACTAATAATCCTTACACAATAACTTTGGATGAACTTTTAAAGTTATCTGAGGCCCATACCCATTTCTCTTTAGAAAAACACAAAAAATCCACAACTATAACCTTAGCTATCCCCACAAAATTATCAGAATCTAGCCAAAAACTATACCCAATTCACTCTGCTATAAGTTTATCAGAAATCCCAGAAAATTTATATTTTTATCCCTGGCAAATAGAAGGAATTTGTCTGGAACCTCATGAAGCAATTAAATTTTTACAATCTATTCCTCTAGGACAAATTACTGAATCTTTTATCGGAGGAGATTTAAAGTTTTGGTCTCATGTAGCCCGATGGAGTCTCGACTTATTAGCAAGATGTAAATTTTTACCCTCTATTGATTCACAAGAATTTATTGCAACTTGGGAACCTTTACTTGATAGTTCTATAGACCAAACAAGATTGAAAAACTTGGCTCAACAAATGCCTCTTGTTTGTCGTACATATAACCTTGATTGGCAATCACATCTTTCCTTAGAAAGTCTACAAATAATTACTGAAAATAATAATTACTCAAAATTACCCAGACTTCAATTAAGTCAAGAGACTATACAAGATTTTTTGAAAAATACAATAGATCAACAAGTTAGGCAACTATCAGCTGAAATATCTCTAACAGAAACTACTTCATTAAATCCTTCAATTAGACAATGGTTGAAATCTTTCTCAGGAAAATCAACTTTAAAATTACCTGCTCCCCAAGAAATAAAAAAAATTCAAAAAATACTTGATAATTGGAAGTCGCCTTTACAAGAATATCAAACTACAGACAATAAATTTGTTACCTCTTTTCGTCTCCACTCACCATCAAATAATCATCCACAATGGAAACTAGAATATTGTCTTCAAGAACTTGATAAACCAGAATTTTTTGTTGATGCTAAAACTATTTGGGAAAATCCTGTCGCCAATTTAAATTATCAAAGAAAAACAATTGAACTACCTCAAGAAACTTTGCTCAAGGGTTTGGGTTTAGCATCAAGAATTTATCCAATTATTGAACCTAGTTTACAAGAGGCAACTCCCCAATATTGCCTACTAACTCCACAACAGGCTTATGATTTTATTAAAAGTGGCAGTAGGCGGTTTACTGATAGTGGACTGGGGGTAATTTTACCTCCTAGTTTAGCCAACCGAGAAGGGTGGACTTCTCGTTTGGGCCTGAGTATTCAGGCTACAGCTCCAAAAATGAAAAAAACTGAAAAACTTGGGTTGAAAAGTCTTCTAAATTTCCAGTGGGAATTATCTATTGGAGGTCATAAGTTAACTAAAACTGAATTTGAAAAATTAATTTCTAAAGATAGTCCTTTAGTAGAAATTAATGGTGAGTGGTTGGAATTACAACCTCAAGATGTCCGAGCCGCAAAAAATTTCTTTGCCTCTCGTAAAGACCAAATGAGTTTATCTTTGGAAGATGCTTTGCGCCTAGCGACTGGGGATACTCAGACTGTGGAAAAATTGCCTGTTGTGAATTTTGAAGCTGGGGGTCATATCCAGGAACTTTTGGATACTTTGACAAATAATCGTTCCTTGGAGGAAATTCCTACACCTCTGAATTTTAGGGGAGAATTGCGGAATTATCAAGCACGGGGTGTTAGTTGGTTGACTTTTCTGGAACGTTGGGGTTTGGGTGCTTGTTTGGCGGACGATATGGGTCTCGGTAAGTGTGTGTTGTATGATACATATTTTTATGTTAATGGTATGCTAATGCAAGCAGAGCAGATTTGGCAAGCTTATGCAGGTGAGGCTGAGTTTGATGGGGAAGGGTTTTGGGCAAAACCTAATAAGGAATTATTGGTAAATTCTCTAGATGAGACAACAGGTAAAATTGTCCTTGCTCCGATCCGACGGTTATATCGGCAGCGAGTACGAGAAAAGTTACGCCTGGTTAGATTGAAAGATAATAGTAGTATTACGATTACTCGGAATCATAAATTATTTATTCGCGATAGTTGGAAAAATGATTTTCAGGTGGGAGATTATGTCTGTGTACCTGGAAAACTTCTGTGGGATGGGAAACCAGAAGATCCAGATTTGGTTAAATTTGTTGCTTGGCAAATAGCTGAAGGATGGGAAATATTTGACTCTGGCATGTTTGGTATTTCTCTGAAGGGAAAAGATGTTCTAAAAGATTTACTTGAAACTTTTGGCAGACTTGGGCAACAATATAGTATAAAAGTTAATACTCCTAAAATTATTCCTCATACTAGCCAAAAAGATTGCTATGGAATTAGAGCCCATAGTTTAGAGTATCGAAAATTTTTGGAAGGAAAAGGATATAGCTGGGGGAAGCGATCGCATGAAAAAACTATCCCACTATTTATAATGCAAGCTGACTTAGACAGGGTTAGAATTTTTCTGAGCAACTATTTCGATGCAGAGGCTTCAGTAAACAAAACTGTGAGATATGTGGAAATTTCTACAGCATCATCCCAACTTATTCAACAATTATCTATTTTACTCAGACGCTTTGGGATTTGGATGAAAATTTCATCTAAACAAAAACGCGCTACTAATGGTACTGGAATTTTTTGTACTTATTATATTGGTACATTTAGCGGTAACTCGGTACGCAGTTTCTTACAAGAAATTGGATTTAATGATTCAGGAAAACAACAAAAACTTAGGTCAATTTGTGAAAAAGATTCTAACTCAAATATTGAAGGAATTCCTGCTTCCGATATAGTTGCTGAATTAGTAGAGAAAACTAAACTACCAGTGGGAAATTTAGGAATGAAAAATTCAATTTATATTGACGGTTCCCAAGAATTTTCGCCTACTACCTTAGAAAAAGTTATTAACAGTATCGAATATATTATTAGGGAACAAGAATATCCTCAACTGAAACCTTCAAAATCGACGACTAAAACTTTAGAAGCTTATTCTTTATTGAATATTCTAGAGCTAGAAGTTCATAAAACCAGGCTGCAAAAATTACTCAACCAAGAAGTCTATTATTCTCAGATAGAATCTATCGAATATATCGAATATGAGGGATGGGTTTATGACTTTGAAGTGAGCAAATATCATAATTTTGTTGCCAATAATATTATTTGTCATAACACGATTCAAACCATAGCTTTTATGCTCAACCAACAAGAAAAAAAAGCACTTAAAGCACCTACATTATTAGTTTGTCCTACCTCTGTATTAGGAAACTGGGAAAGAGAAGTCAAAAAATTCGGACCAACCTTAAAATCCATAGTACATCACGGGGATAAAAGAGCTAAAGGTAAGGAGTTTGTCAAGGCAGTTAAAGAGCAACATTTAGTAATAACGAGTTACTCTTTATTGCATCGAGATGAAAAAATATTAGAGACAATAAAATGGCAGGCAGTAATAGTTGATGAAGCACAAAATATTAAAAATCCAGAGGCAAAACAATCTCAAGCAGTGAGAAAATTACAAGCATCATTTAGAATTGCTTTAACAGGAACTCCTGTAGAAAATCGCCTTTCAGAATTATGGTCAATTTTGGATTTTTTGAATCCTGGATATTTAGGTCAAAAGCAATTTTTCCAGCGTCGGTTTGCTATTCCTATTGAGAAATATGGCGATACAAGTTCGTTGCAAATTTTGCGTTCTCTTGTTCAACCTTTCATTCTCCGTCGCCTCAAAACTGATAAAGATATTATTCAAGATTTACCAGAAAAACAAGAAAATACTATCTTTTGCCCACTGGCAAATGAACAGGCATCGCTCTATCAAAGTATAGTTGAAAATTCTTTAGCAGAAATTGATGCTGTTGGTGGTATTGAGCGAAAAGGAAAAATTTTAGCTTTGTTAATAAAATTGAAACAGTTGTGTAATCATCCTATACTTTTACAAATCAAAAAAGGCAGTAGGAAAAAGGTAGAAATTAGCGATAAAAATTCTGGAAAATTGCAACGTCTAGGTGCCATGTTGGAAGAAGTGATTTCTCAGGGAGAACGGGCAATTATCTTTACACAATTTGCTGAATGGGGGAAAGTTTTACAACCTTATTTGCAGAAAAGTTTAGGTAGAGAAGTCTCTTTTTTATATGGTTCTACCCAGAAGAATAAAAGAGAGGAAATGATTGACCAATTTCAATTAGATCCTCAAGGTCCTTCTGTCATGATTCTGTCGTTAAAAGCTGGAGGTACAGGTTTAAATTTGACTCGTGCTAATCATGTTTTTCACTTTGATAGATGGTGGAATCCTGCAGTGGAAAATCAGGCTACGGATAGGGTATTTAGGATTGGTCAAACTCGGAATGTTCAGGTGCATAAGTTTGTTTGTACTGGAACTTTGGAGGAGAAAATACATGATTTAATTGAAAGTAAAAAGGAGTTGGCCGAGCAAGTTGTAGGTGCAGGTGAAAAATGGTTAACTGAACTTGATACAGATCAGTTGAGAAATTTATTAATACTTGACAGAAATCAAGTGATTAAAGAAGAATAATTTTGAGATTTTCTCCACCCTCAAGTCATGATAATGGGGAAGGGTGGAGGCGATCGCTAGGTGTTAGGTGTTAGGTGTTAGGTGTTAGGTGTTAGGTGTTAGGTGTTAGGTTTTAGGTGTTAGGTTTTAGGTGTTAGGTTTTAGGTGTTAGGTGTTAGGTGTTAGGTTTTAGGTTTAAAAAAGAGTTCTAAAGTAGATTATCCAGTGTATCGAACGTCTCTTTGCTGACTACAGATGAGTAATAGTTGGCCCATCCTCTGATTACCGGGTTCAGCTTGGCTATTAATGCCTCTACTGGCGCTGATTTATATTTATCAAATATTTCAGCTAGTTTCCGATAGTGAGTTTTAATACTCTTAGAGGATGGTTTAATCGTATCCGCTCAGTAAATTGGGGTAAGAAGAGAAAAAGTACAGGTAGTGTTGTAGAATAAGACCCATGACGCAAAAACTATCATCAGAGAAATTAATGGCCACATTACTGCAATCAATTGA
>JAKQYE010000212.1:0-9219 GCA_023356605.1 Trichodesmium sp. MAG_R02
TTATAACTTACTAAGATCCATTTTAAATGAGTATTAGTTTAAAATTTAAGTAGATTTGATAGAACTTTTTCGTGCCAATATCTTGCCTACCCAGGGGTACCTCACTGACATAAAACAAGGTGTATTTAATCTATGGTTGAAAGCTAATAGCTAATAACTGAATGCTTACAAGTTAAGAATTATCACAAACCCTAGATAACTTTAGAGATTACTATTTAAAATTCGACCTATATAGTTTTTTCTTTACTCTCAAAATCTATGTCTAGTTACAAAAATATCAAAAAAAATTTAAGCATAGAAGAAGTTTATACTTGTCCTGTTTGCTATCATGGTCAGATTTCAGCAATTACTTTAATGGATGCTTTTTCTTGTAACTTTTGTAACCATATTTTTACTGCTGATATGGCAAGGCAATCATTGAAAATAGCAGATAGTTCTCCTGCTTTGAGCTGGAAGTGGAATGGTAAAAAATGGAAAGCTGATCATCCTCAGGTAGAATGGAATTGGGCAATCCAATTATTAGCAGTTGGATTTATATTATTACCAACTACACTAATAGGATTAAGTGCTTACTTTTTTCCTCCAATACCAGGTACTCCTTTATGTTGGCTACCCATTTTTTGGACTGGCTTAACTTTTCTATCTCATTTAGCTATTATTGTTAATATTGTAATTGATTATTACCAGTTTCCAGTTAAATTATACTTAAAAGCACTGGTGAGAAATTTATAGTTTCGGATTTCACCACAAAACTTTTCAATACAAGAGTTATTATATTAATGAAGTACAGTATTTTTTTCTTTCCCATATTTCCTTTTCCTTATTCCCGGTTTACAGATTCAGTATTTCCTAAAATCAAAAAATTGTTTATTTCACTCAAGCGCGAGAATTGCTATAAGTTAGCCACTTATAAATTTTAAGGTTTGATTTAATATTTTCTATTGCTACTTGAAGTCTGAATTAATAAGCTATAGAAAATATCTATTTTTTTAGTGTTAAAACTTGATATATAGCAGTCCTAAATAAAAGAAATATTGAGGCTACTTTAAGGTGGGAGACAGGATACAGAAGGCAGAATGAACAAGACTTGGAGCTTTTTTTATGTTTTATGTGATTGTACAAATGATTTAGGGTTGCTATATTAATCAGCATTTCAATATCACTAAGTGAAAAAAAATGGTAAGCATTCAGCTATTAGCAGGTAGCTCTCAGCTTTTCCTAGATTATGCTGCGAAGAAGATGTATGAAAGTAAGAAATTACTGAGTAAAGTTTATCATCTTTTTTGTGTAGAACTTTTAATTATTCTTGGAGGCTAATTTTTCCTTCTAGCTGATAGCCAAATGCTTACAAAAAACTTTCCTTTTCTACTAATATCAAATCAGCTAATTGTTAAAAATTATCTTTATTACTTTGAAAAAAGAACACACTTAGCTGCTTAAAAATAGTAGCTATAATTCATTCATCAATAACTCATTAAAACAGTTTTCTCTATGGCGATCTCCCTTTTTTTTTCCAAGATTTACTCCAACTTAGGTCTTAGGTCTTAGATCTTAGGCCTTCTCTAGGAAGGTTCGATATAAGATATCTAATATTTATAACTATTTGTAACTATTTGTAACTATTTGCAACAAATATTCTGCTCTTCTTGGTATTGTAAAATATTAACCGAAAATAGCATTAATTAAAACATCACATAAATCCATATTTTCCATATCGGCAATAGTAACAGTATTGCAAATGTCAAACTTAGCACCTACTGTTTGTAATTGATCATCTAATAATTTAAAAAACTTAGTAACTTCAGGTTTATCTCCTACCTGGATAAGAGAAATACCTAACTCTTCATCTTGCCGTAAATTCTTACTGGCACAGATAATAATCTGCTTGACTCGCTCAGGTTCTTCTATGTCACCTGCTGTAACAACTAAAATAGTTTCTCCATTAGGTTTTGCTATCTTCAAAGCACGTCGCTCAAAATAATTATCAATAGCATCCTTAAGAGCATCTGCTAAATTAGTTTTACCGGAGGGTTGATTTTCAAGGAAGATTTGAGCTAAGTCTGTAGATGTTATTTGATCATATCGTTTAAAACAGTCTGAAAATAGGTATACTGTTAGCCCATCTAAATCTAACTTCTCACATTCAGTAGCTAATCTAATTACAGAGTCTTGCATTAGATCCCATGGTTTTCTATCTTTGGAAAAGTTAGAGATCTGCATATCGTTACTATTATCAATTATTAAGGTGTAATCACGCTCTTGTATAGCAGCACCACCTTCAAGTAATGGGTCCATAAGGTCAGTCTCCTTATATTGGGTAAAGAGGAGCAAAATATTTGAGTTTAATGAGGTATATCCAGGTCCCCCATTATCTCTCTTTTTAAGGGGGACTTTTTGTTGGCTCTCCCCTTTTTAAACTATGTTTTATAAACATTTTTCTTCAGATCAAACTTGACAAAAGAAATAAGTTGTCTGTTAGCAATTAAATGGATATTTCCCGATAGTAAATGTATTTAAAAATACGTTTTTTTTATGATTCCTTTATTTTGTGCTCCTTTTCTCCCTCACCCCCCATAGTAGAAAAGTGTTTTAGGAGTTCCTCACAAGATATAGCTTTATAAAATCTATTTGGTATTTTTCTCAAGCTGAATACTCTTGCTGAGGTATCTAGTATGTCAAGCAATTTTAGGCACTTGTTATGGCCAAGTGGAAACTATTTGTCCCAATTAAGGATTAAACTAGGGGTTTGCTGAAAAAGTCTTTTTAAGGATCACCGAACTTACCCCTAACCGAGACAAGGAGAGGAAACTACCCCTAGTCCCTAGGAGGGGGAGTCGGATATATTTGTCCCTTGATTTTTCTTGATGGGAGCGCCCAAAATAATAACTTTATAAGCTTGAAGGAGCGAAAACCAGGAACTTTTTTTCGACAAAAAAAGGCCAGTAGCAATACTGAGTCAATGCTTTTATGTTTAATCAACAAGCCCTAAACTAATACCAACAGGACTTACCCATGGCTCGTAGATAATACGCTGTTTGTAGGGGTTAACGGCTATTAAACCATAGGAGATATTCTGGTTATGGGTAAGTCCTGACCAATTCACTTTAAAGATGTCACAAATAGTTTCCCACTTTAAAATGTCAAATAATTTATTTAAATTACTGTATAGACATAGTCTTGAATTTATAGAATCTTAATGCATGAATGCATGACTTGCGGTCAAACGGTATAGTAGACTATAGGACCGATGATTAGGTAACTGGACTTCAGGAAAAAACAGGTTGAAAATAAGGCAAAACCTTTATACAGCAATACTTTTGCCTGAAATTAAACTTTTTATTGATATATCTGGGTTTCAGCCATTTTAAGCGATTTAAGGTATTTACTTTGCTAATAGTAGGATAGTAGGTTTGAAGCCATTTTCAGTATAAAAAATCTAAAAGTCCAGATAAGGATATCTCAAATAGCTTCCATAAAGGGGTAGGTGGGAATCTAAAGCTATACCTTGTAGATCAAAAAACTGCTGTATTTATGGCATTAATGTTTTAGCCTCACAATGCCTAGTGGACTGACACAGCTAGAATACCAATTACTAAAAATGATGTTATACTGTTATCACACTTCAGTCATGGTATAGCATGACTTTTAGGAATTGTCATAACAGACTTTTGATAGAGTCGATGAGGGGAAGGGGGATCATCCCCTAACTTCCCCTTTAAAACCCTACATGAGAGATTTCTACTTTAAGGGCTCCTAATACTAGATATGCATTTAAAGTTTCGCGGTTCATATTGCATATATCCCACACTTCCTAGTAGCTTAGTTTTGTCTATTGCCAGTAGTTTCAATTTATATATTCGCCTTTATTGCCATCCCACTTCTGGGCATCGCAACATTTTGGTTGGACTTCTACTTCTATTAACATCCTTCATCCTTGGGCCTTAATGTTAAGCTTTCTCTACCTCAGGACTATAGATAACCCTAAAACTCTTGGGTTTATTTCCTTCCTACAAACCTTTTTACCTATATTTTAGCATTCCTAAATCTGCCTGATTTGATCAGGATTTTCCACAGGTTGAGCTGAAATACTTAAAGGCAAACAAAAGGTACCGTTTTAGTTTACTGGGGATACTAGGAAAACTACCTAGAGCTAGAGAAAATTACTAGAGCTAGATTGAGGACAGTTTAATAGGCTTGATTTGTACCTATCAATGACAGACAACTCTTGGAGCTTTGGCTATGGTCTTTTAGCCTTTGCTTAGATTTAGGCCATGCACGATCGGGTAATGGACGCTACCCCATTAAACCTAACCTATTTTGTCACTCCCAAACCTTGAGGAGAGAAGTTTTACCTCTGAGGAGTTGTGAGCTATTATCCCTGATGACTATTAATCCTGATTAACACATGTGAGCCATGTTGCTTAATAGCTTCTTGGGCTCAACTAATATCATTTAGCAAACCCTAATTAGATTTCCATAGCTCCTGAATTAAACCTCATCTAACTGATAGTGATAAGTAAACCTATAAGCAACTAAAGGATATTAACTATGAAATCTAACTCTAAAAACCATGAATTAGATGGCAACAAGAAAGTATATCAAAAATCACCTCATCCTTTTTTACTAGCAATAATATTAACTGGAATCTTGGCTACATTAAGATATCCCAATCTTACAGAAACAGCAATTGCTGCTGTGAAAGTCTTTCAATATCCCCAACAAGAGACAAAGGAAAAAACTACTTCCAAAGCTAATAAGTTTGCTAATCTTTTAAAATCTGTAACAGAGACTCAACCCGATGCTAGCACAGAAATATATCCATCTTTTTTTCTAACTAATGAATACCAAATACTTGGTGTTAAACCAGTCCCTATTAATGAGAATGATGGGAAAAAGTCCAATAAGCGAATTTCTGAAGAGCCAGAAAAAATACCCAATAATATAATTGAAGCAGTTCGTCAAAATTTAGCTAGTCAAATAGGTATTGCACCTGAAAAAATCAAACTTACTGAAGTAACTCAAGAGAGTTGGCCAAATACTTGTTTGGGATTGCAAAAAAATGATGAGCTTTGTGGCCTAAGATTAGTAGAAGGTTGGCGTCTTGTTTTTTCCAATGGCCAGGAAAAATGGATTTATCGTACAGACAATTTTGGTAAACTAATGAGAATGGAATCGAAAAAATAAAATAGCTATGAAAAACTAGTTAACTAAGCAAAAGTTAAGTACGGATGCTATTCATTTAGTCAGCTAACTTAGTTCAACTGGGGCGGAAGGATTCGAACCTCCGAATGGCTGGACCAAAACCAGCTGCCTTACCGCTTGGCGACGCCCCATCTCATCAACGTTCACTATTCTAACACCTAGACCCAGGAGTTTGTCAAGGGTTTTTTCTATTATTTTGAAGTTTTGATTGTTAAGGAACTATAAGTTAGTTTACGATTTGCGAATCTAAGGGCCGCAAATGTGCTAGTTGTTTCAAGTAATAATTGTTGTAAAACCTGCCAACAACAAGGAGTTGTGGCTCAAATATTATCGAGTCAACGCATCCATCAGCTGTTCAAATAGGAACGGGGACTTTATATAATAAATAGTAATAATACACGTATTCAGGACAAAGAGCATTGACTTAATCAAAAAATAACAACATGGTTAGTCTCTGAGTATACTATATGCCAGTACAAGGGTAGGCGCTCTACCCCCACTTTCAAATGTACAATAACTATTTAACCAGATTTGATATAAGGGGGTAAGTATTGAACGAGATTGGATATAATATTGTCAACTTTACTTGATTAAACTTTTTAACTCCCGCCAAATAGAATACTGACTAGGAATTGATGGGGGATGAGTCAAAATTCCCTGGGTAGGACTGAACAAAAAAACTAATATAAATAACCCAAATGATACTAACACAATTGCTGGACCAGATGGTAGATTATAGAAATAACTAATATATATCCCACTAATACTAGATAAAATTCCTATTCCTACTCCTAATATCATTACTTGATGCAATCTTTTAACTAATAGATAAGCTGTGGATGCTGGTGTAATTAATAACGATAAAACTAACACTACTCCTACTGCCTTAAGACTTGCTACTATTGTTAAACCAATTAACATCATTAGTCCCAAGTTTAATAAATTTACAGGTAAACCTACTGCTTGAGCACCGAGGGGGTCAAATGTGTAAAATAATAATTCTTTGTACAATAGCACTACAACTAATAAAATAATCACACCAGTGATTAATGTCTCCCTTAAGTCTCCAACAGTTACCCCCAGAATATTGCCAAATAAAAAGTGATTTAGGTCGATTTTATTGTCTTTCTGAATAATTGTAATTAATATGATTCCTAATGCAAAGAAGGCAGACAAAACTATCCCCATTGCTGCATCTTCTTTGATTGGCGATCGCGTCTTAATTAAATTCATTAAAATAGTACTAATTATTCCGGCGATAAATGCTCCGATAAATATATTTGCTCCTACGCAAAAGGCAATAGCTAATCCTGGTAATACTGAGTGACTAATTGCATCTCCTAGTAAAGCTAATCTTTGTACCATTAAATAACTCCCAATTACTGCAGAAATAATTCCAACTATTATTGCTACTAGGAGCGATCGCTGCATAAAGCTATATTGTAATGGTTCTAGTAATATTTCTAACATTGGTGTCTATTTTTCCTTTTTTGTCTATTAAATTATTTGAATTTATAGCAAATAATTAAGTGGTAAGTTAAAAACATTTAAGTTCATTAAGTTGATGTTTATAATTATAAACTCACATTTTTAAAGTTAGCATACATAATTAAACTTGCATATTTTATTAACATTAAAAACTGCAAATCTGGTATATTTATATACTTCCTCAAGGTAACCTTAAAACTAAACAGGTTGAGAAGAACTATCATATTTAATCCATATTTTATCGTTCATAAGTTCAATATAAACTACGGAAGCACGAATTCGACGTACATCATCCCAACCGATATGAATTATTCAGAATGATTCTGAGAATGCTTTATATTTAGAAGTTTTTGAAAAAGAAAAAGCGATAGAATTGTTGTTTCGAGGTTTGCCGGATTATGAGATGGATCAAGCTGTTTTCTATAAGGTAGATTATCACAAGGACTTACGCAAATCAACCTTTAAAACACCATATTTAGGGGCGAATGGCATTTACCCTCACGCTCATGTAGTGCCCGTGAGTAAGTCCTGATCACTTAGGAATTGCCTATGGACAAAAGTAAGAAAAAAAAATGGTAAAGGGTCATCATCAAATAGCAGCAGAGTTAAATATTTTACCAAAATTGAAATTAGGAGCAGACAATAATCTAGCCCACATTCCGCACTTCCGGCATGTAGGACAAAAGGATACATGAATTATCATTACTATTTTGAGCCAATAAATTAAACAAATTAATTCTATAGAACACAAAAAAATCAGTGGTATGAGTATTTTTGGCAAACCGGGGATTTCTGTTAGCAGCAGAAAATAATTGAGGAACTACACTCCTGTTTATAGCATCAATTAATTTTCTTAACTCTTCAAGTGGTGCGTTCGCGAAGCGGACTGGAAGTCTATCGCTTATTATTATTGTTTCCCAGATAATATTGTTGACAAATTGAGGGTAAAAGCTCTAAATTCAAGCTCCTTTATTCTGTGAGATCAACCCCTTTTTGCTATTAATTAATTATCAACAAATATACTCATTGAAAGCATTTAAATATCCATCTTAATGTCGGAGTATTTGTTAGCTTTCCTAACTGGTTTTCAACTTCACTATTGGTTATTTTTAAAGTTTTCCTCAGTTCTCTTTGGCCTAGATTATACACTGATAAACACAGTGACATAATAAACAGTATTATTTCTACTCTTTCTGGTTTTTTGACAAAAAAACTATCGGGAAAGAATTGTGGTTCAATAATTAATCAGCAAACCACGTTCACAACTGTGCTGGTTTTTATAATTCCAGAGTATTTTTGAGCTTTTAACTTCTGAATAAGACTCAATATTTGTAGCTAAGATAAATGGGTCGGCTGCGACAGTTCTTCTTTCTATTTCTAAGAATCTTGGTTTAATTTATATTTGATGATGATAGACTATAGACTATTTATCAAAAAAATCCTTGATTTCTAAAGATTCGCGCATTCCATAATTTCAGTTTTTTGTTGATTGATTTTAAGTAATTTTTAGCTTGAGTAACTGTATCAAATCCAGTTGTTTATAATTTTTTTCTTAACTTTAATGCAGTCTTTTTTTCTTCTTCAATTTTCGAGTTTAATTTCTGGATGTCACTTTAACTCGCGTTTGGTGCAGAAAAAGTTTTCCAATATAATTTGAAATGACTATAGTAGACCACAGTAGGGACATTCCTAGGAAAATCCCTGTAAGGTTTTGGTTGTAACGACGTGGTTTATCAATCTGAAAAGCGCTGTAAGAAGTTTGAGTTGAATGTTTGATCAATCAAAATAGAGGCAGGCGATCGCCACCCTGCCCATTCATCTGGAGGACTCTTCAAAGAGGTTGTACTAATAAAGTAATCCCCTGACGACCCACAACTGCAATTTCTTCACCGGGATAGAGAGTGATGCCATAATCTCTAAAGAGTATAGCAGGCCAATATGTAGTTTGAAATTTAACTCTTCCAGGCTGATCAGCAGTAATTTCTTCATCAACTAGAGCAACTTCAGTCTTAGAAAATATTTTGGGAGCATCACAAGTAAATGTCTGCATTATTATTCTTCCTTATATAGTTAATATTAATCTATTATTCGTTCTTCCTTATATAGCAATACGCTTCAGTTAAGGATTTTTTGGGGAATTCTGTAGTTGGAAAAGCCTATGGAATGGTTTCATATCATAGGAGTTTTCATATTATCTAAACCCTATTGCCTGATATATTTTTAGTATTAATCTATTTTTGATGACTCCTGTAATTTAAGAATAACTTTGTCTATAATTAATACTACATTTTCCTTCTGCGCTTTTCCGGACATTATTTAATTTGCAAATTTGCAGATCAAATATTTCCTGAGATATATATACTGATTTGTGAAGGTAAAAATCCGTTCAAAATTTAATTTATATTTCTGAAAAATAATTTTCTAACATTTCATGAATTACCCGAATAGGAGCTGAGGAAGAAACTTATAGGTAGTGGTAGATAGTTATGGTGAAACAGATAAGGGGTGACAATTTTTCGCAGATTTCCT
>JAKQYE010000212.1:9319-10983 GCA_023356605.1 Trichodesmium sp. MAG_R02
AGGTCGAGGAAAAAACGTATATAATTTTCCATTGATATCTCATGGGAAAATTGTCAATTTATCTGAATTTTGAGTCAAAAACTAGGGTAGTAGTACATAGTCATTGCGAAACAGATAGGGGGTGAAAATTTTTCGCAGATTTCCTCAGATATATATACTGATTAGTGAAAGAAAAAAGTCCTTCAAAATTTCATTGATATTTCGGAAAAATTATCTTTTTACATTTCATGAAGCACCCGAAGAAAGCTGAGGAAAAAACGTATATAATTTCCTATTGATATCTTATGAAAAAAATTACCAATTTATCTGAATTTTGAGTCAAAAATTAGGGTATTAGTACATAGTCATGGTGAAACAGATAGGGGGTGACAATTTTTCACAGATGCCATTCGCCCCTACATATAGCGGACCTAGTTGGATTTGCGTAAGCTTTAATGACCTTTTATTCAATAACGCAAAAAGTCGATCCAATGATAAAGCAATAAAATTTTTAAGGGATTCAAATATATATTTATTTTAAATAACGATGAGACATTTTTGTTCAAATGAAATACTTTCATAGCAAGAAACACTTGTCTCAATTCTCCCAACGAAACGACTATATATAGGGCTGGCGTGTTAAATATAAAAGCATTAACTCATATTGGTCTTAGCCTTTTTTTGTCGGAAAAACTGGCTGCTTTTCGGTCCTTCAAGCTTATAAAGTTATTATTTTTGGCGCTCCCTAGGCATAAAAATCAAAGGTTAGGGGTAGTTTCCCAGCTCCTGAAAAACAACTTTTTTAGCAAACCCTATATAGTCCGTGCTGGGAATTTAATGTCTGACTTCTCAGTTTTGACTTCTGCTATGATATCTTTCTGCTTCATGAAACCTATACAAACCTAGACAGGCTTGCTGTTCAATTCCTCCCATTCCGAAGAAAACTATCCGTTAATCAATACTTCATCCATTAATTAGTAAAAATAATTAAGGTACAACTAAAATAGGACAAGGAGACAAATTAATAATCCGGTTACTAACACTATCAGTAGCCCCTTCATCAGTCAAACCAGTACCTCGGCAACCAATCACAATTAAATCAGCTTCAATCTCGTCAGCTAAATCACAGATAGTAAAAGCCGGATGCCCTTCTTTTTGGAGAATTTCAGCTTCAATGCCCTCCTCGGTAAATATAGATTTGGCTTGCTCTAAGAGTTGATTAACTGTTTCTGAGGAAGTCATTTCTGGGTGAAATGGCTTTTGGCCTTCTGAAACGACTTCCACAACTGATACTAAAATTAGGCGAGACTGAAATGTTTTGACTATATTGATCACTTTATCCGCAGCTTCACGAGCTTCTCGGCTAAGGTCTACAGGAAAAAGAACTGTTTTAAACATAAGAAATATATTTGAGGTTTTTAACTGTTGCCTATAATCTAGTATTATCCATAATTATCTTCAATTATCTACACCTATTGTGGCGGCTTGTGGACTGGATAACATCGAGATTACGAGAATGAAGCAGAAACGGAAATTGGCCAAACATTAATTCATTATTGCTTTTATTGATTTTTGTAGATTTCCGAAAACGGCACGGAGTTGGACAAAATATTTACCGTGAACTAATACTCTACTCTACTCTAACCTAATTTTATCTGTTATGGGCCAATTATTTCCCTAATCTA
>JAKQYE010000213.1 GCA_023356605.1 Trichodesmium sp. MAG_R02
TTTGGGAATTAGTGCGTTTCTGGGAATCCGATAGAACCCTGTGCAACAACAAACTAACTGATGATCAAAATGAAGCAAAGCTTATCTATGAATCTTGTCAAAAAGTTATTGATTCAACTGATAATATATCTACATTAAATGTAGAATATAAAAATGCTGCGCGAGCCTATTTAGTACAATGGGATAAATCTAGAGACAAAAATATGAATCTAGTGATTAACAGGATAAAACGTTACTTTTCAGTAGCTGAAGAGCTTAATCAAGAAGATCCACAAGCTAAATTTTATTCAGCTTATATGGAAGATTTTGAGGATTTTGTACAAACTCCAGAAAAACTAGATTGTTTACCTGCTAGTGAGCGCTATCAAGAAGCAATTGAACTCTATAGAACAGGAGATAATATCGAATCTGTAGGGATAGATTTTTTCGCAGTCCTAGAATTAGGACATTTCTTAGTTGCCCGAGATGGTAGAAATGGCTATGAAAAAGCCCTAGAATTATATGATAAACTTCAGGTTTCTAACAAAGATGCTAATTATATTGTTCTCTTGGATAAAGGTAAAGCCTATTTCTGGAATAAGGAATATTCAAAGGCGCGAGATTCATGGCAAAAAGCCTTAAAAATAGAACCACAGGATTACCAAATTAAATACTATATAGGTAACTCCTTAGCCTTGGAAGAAAGATATGATGAAGCTATCAAGAAATATGACGAAGTTACAGAAGATAAAAATACAAAAGAATATTATCCAGGGTTGAGAGATTCAGGTTTTGCTCACTATATTCTCCATAACTATAAAGAAGCAAAAGAACGGTTCAACAGGGCTATTAAAATACTTGGTAACCGGGGCACAGAAAGTCAATTAGAACTACAACTTATGGAAAAATATTTAGATAAAATTGAAGAGGGGGAATGTGACCAAGGTAATTTTAGGGATACAACTTGTTATCAAGAAGATAAAGATCGAACACTTGCTAAGAATGATCTCAAAAGACAAGGTGTTTTTACCAGTATCTCTACAGTTCATAGACAAGATAAACCCACAGATCCATTCATTGAAGTTGAACACGATAAATTTTATAAGTGTCGAATTAAACCAGAGTTATGATTCTTCCCGCAATAGGCATTGCTTGTTCCTATCTACTATCACCCTAGCAGGAGTATCAAGTTCCCAATGTCTCAAAGATTTACCAACAATTTTCCAGTCTGTAGCCGTCGTCGGCTATTGCAACTAAGTTTAGCAGGTCTAGGTATTACGGGGAGTGTAGCAGGGTTACAAACTCTGCGCTCTCAGATAAATTCACCAGTCAGAATACCCCCAATTCCTGAAAAAGATAACTCATGGGAAAATTATCCAGGCTTCGATCCGATGAATATATTACGAGACTTTGACTATGGTACTATCTCTCACAAAAATGGACGGCCTGTGAGAGAATTTCAGATCACAGCAAATGTTACCAAAACCCAGCTTAATGAGCATGTATTTTTCAATACTTGGAGTTTTAATCATCAGGTTCCCGGCCCAACATTAAGAGCTGTTGAAGGCGATCGCATTCGAGTAATTTTTCATAATCAAGATACCAATAGTCATAGTATTCATTTTCATGGTATTCATCCAGGGGAAATGGATGGTATTATCCCAATAGGCAAAAATAAAAAAACCATCTATGAATTTGATGCCAAACCTTATGGGCTTCACCTCTATCACTGCCATATTAGTCCTGTCGATCGCCATATAGGAAAAGGACTATATGGAATGTTTATTGTAGATCCACCAAGAAAGCGACCATCAGCAGATGAAATGGTATTAATCATAGGAGGATACGATACTAATCAAGATTCAAAAAGTAATGAACTCTATGCCTTCAATGGTTTACCTAATTACTACAAAAAACACCCCATCCCAATTTATCAAAATCAGTTAGTGCGACTGTATATACTTAATATGATTGAGTATGATGCTCCAGTAAGTTTTCATATTCATGGCAATATGTTTAAAGTGTATCCCACAGGGCGGACAATGAAGCCAACCTTGGAGACAGATATAATAACCATGGGTACTGCGGAACGACATATTTTAGAATTTAAATATCCCTATCCTGGTGAATATATGTTCCACCCCCATCAAGATGTAATTGCTGAAAAAGGTTGTATGGGAAAATTTTCAGTTATTCCCAGAAGTAAGTAAATTTATTCAAGAATAAAAGTTATGCATAAACGACTAAAATTATTTTTCATTTCTATCTCGATCTTAATTTTGATCGTTAGCTGTAATTTTAACAATAATTCAAATTCCACCAGTGAATCTCAGCTTCAGGCAGATATACCCGAGGAAAATTACACAGATGTAGATTATATAGCAGACCTTGGTTTAATGCGGGGTCATCTGATAGCAGCAAAAGAGTTGTTAGATGGAGGAAGTCCTGGTCAAGCACAGTATCACTTAGCTCACCCATTAGAAGAACTTTATACTCAAATTGAACCAACATTAGAAAAGCAAGGTATTAATACTGACAAATTTCGTAAGAGTTTAGAACAACTCTATGATCAGGCAAAATTCAAACCTTATAGTCAAGAAATCAAAAATACACCTTGGGAAAGCGTGAAAAACATTCAATCAGGAATTGACGACTTCTTTGAGAAAAATCCTCAGTCTCGTGAATTTGTAGAGAAAGTATTCCTTAGCATTCTGGAAACATCAGCAGAAGAATATGAAGCTGGAATTGGCAGAAACTGTAAAATTGTTGCCCCGATAGAATATCAAGACTCATATGGTTTCGTTAAATATGTAAAAGAAGAACTTTCAAGAGCTAGTTGGGTACCTGATGCAACACGAGATAAATTTCAACCTATTTTGGAACAGCTTTTGGTAGCTTGGTCTCCAGGGAAACCTTTTCAAGGGGATATAAATAATAATAATCCTGATTGTTCTATTGCCCTATCTTCAAAGGGAAATGAGTCCTCTGTGTATCCCCCTGAGTATCCTGTGATGACAGGTCAGCAAGTACTTGATGTGGTTAAGAGAATTTCTACAAACCCTCAAAATTGATAGGACTGTTGTCCTACTACAAACAAGAACTTTAAAACCAAGTTATATCAAAAATTTGTAGTCCGACTTTAGTCCTAATTATAGATAGGGCTGAAGCCCTACTACAAACAAAAACTTGGAAACTAAGTTATATCAAACTCGTAGTCGGAAAACAAAAACTTTGAAACTTTGAGAACCTTTCCTGGAGAAGTCTATTTGTTCCCCAGAGCTATCATACGATCATAAACATGACGAGACAACTTAGGAAATATTTCCTTATCATCAACATAAGCAGTATGTTCTGCAAAAATTGCCAAAATATAAATAGCTTTATCATCTAAAGTTCTGACAAACGCCACATCCATGCGATCCTTAGAAGTCAAACCAACTTTAGAACCAAAATAAATATTAGTAGGAAGAGACTCCCCGAGAAAACTTTCAACTCCATTGTAGGGATCATTCTGCCATACTTCCGGTCTTAAATCTCTAGTTAACAAATAAGCCATTCTCCTACTATACTTGGGTGAAACTGCCTGTCTAGTGTATATTTCATAGATTAATCTAGTAGCATGGTCAGTTGAAATCAAATTTCGCAGAAACTTACCGTCTTTTTTCCGTAGTTGGCGATCGCGACCTACAGGACCTTTCTGACTTGGAGAATATCTAGGGTAATTTTTTGTACTAACTATTAAATCTTGATAATCTGCCTTTTGAAAAAAATCATTCACCGATTTTCTTTTTTCTAACCAAGTATTTAATTTTTTCCCTTCCAATTTAACCCCTGATTTTGTATCAGTAATTACATCCAAAAGTCTACTAGCAGAATCATTATGAGATTTCTGCATCATTAAGATTAAATCTTGATGAAACCTGGGTTCATCATCAATCAAACCTTCTTCAACTGCCCCATAAAATGCCGCCATCCAAAACAATTTAGATACACTAGCAGGATACCTCAAAACTTGACTTTTATATCCAGCAAATGTGTGAACCTCTGGGTTACTAACATCAATTAAGCTAATAGATAGAGGTGCTGTAGGCAGCCCTTTTTCTTCAGCAATATTAACCAATTCATCAACTATTTCTTGTAACTGTGAGTTATTACGTTTGTATGGTTGTCTACGAACATTATAGGCAAATCCTAAATCTTCTGGAGTTGGCTCAGGAGCTGGTGGTACATAGGGTGGTATTAAAGTGGGTGAGACGGAAGATTCAGGAGTCGCTAAAGGTATATCTGAAGCCGGGCGACCTCTAAAAGGCAAGGTAATAATCCAGCTCAGTGTCATTAATACAGCAACTAAAATAAATATATTTTTATATTTTAACTGTAATAATATTACTTTTATATTTTTAGTTTTAACTCGCCGACGGACTTTAACTGGCCGTTGTCTAACTGCCCTATATGGTGGACGAACTCGACGAAATGTCTGAGGGGGTAGCTTTTCTGCATGCATTTGAGTAGGATCTTAAAAATATAGGTAGTAATAATTTTATGGCTTTTGAGAGCCATAATATCTAAAAGCATCAATGAATTTGTAATACCTTAAGTTATACATTTTCTATTGAATACTGTTACAGGGCTAAAGTATTTTGGTAGGAGTTTTAATATTAATATTGTTGCAAGTTTTTTTGAATTTAGAAAAACAAATTCACTAGTTTATATACTTATAAATTAAGAAGCTCTCTCATATATATCAAGCCCAGGAATTAAAGATATTTGTCTGAAACAGGACTTACGTATTGCTTCTATATGTGGTGTATTTTTGATAATCCTGATCCGATATTTACACTACAATTAGTGTCTTTGCGTAAGTCTTGTAAAAACACTGTTCATAGAAATTTTACCCTAAAACTATCCACACTGGCGTTATGTCTTATAGCTTTGAGAATTTTCCTCGAAGGCCTATTTTAATTCATCGGTATTGAGTAAGCCCAATGTGGAAATTTAAAATACTTTGACTCCCCTAACTTTGGATTGAGATAACCGCACTTCATACAAGTTTTTGAAGTATATTCCTCAGTTACGTCTATAACACTATTACGGTAGAGTCTCATTTAAGGCCATGAAACTTAAGGGTTCTTTGGAAACAATAGTTTGCCCAACAAGCCCATTTAGGGAAATGTTTTGAGTTCAAAGTCCATTTATTTTTCCCTGACTTAGTAACTATTAAAGTAGGGATCAATATAATGGGATTCCTAAGATTGTAACTGCCTACTTCTGTTGGGGTGACATAATTTTTGGTCATTTCCTTTTTTTTAAATTTTCATTGACTATAAGTACACTATTTGTAGGAAATATCAGGGCAAACGCATCTTATTTTAAAGTTTTGACAGGGTAAGGATATCAGACTTATAAGTATTTATACTTATTACTACTATAAGCCTTAACGGCAGGAGCTTCCATGATTTAAATACGTTTGCCCTGCAGGAAATATGAGGGTTTTGACAATCTAGTCATAGATTCCATGTTGTGAGAGGAAACCTCTACCCCTCAAGAGGTTTCTCGAGGAATGAAGATAAACTGTAGTCTCAATTATTAATAATATTTATCAAAATTTTTGTAAGATGCATTTTTACTAATTGTTTTCATAAAAATTATCAGCCTAAGGTTTGAATTGTTAGTAAGAGATACTAAATTATATAGTTAGGTCCAGTTGTGAATATTTTCTAGGTAACAAATTATTTTGATGCTCCACTACTAGAAAATCCTCTAATTACTGACTATTGGCAATTAAACATTTCCATCTCGAAAAAATGAGTCAAAGTCATTCTAAGCAAAGGAATTAAATCAATGTTTTAACAATGGCTATAACCCTTGGACATTTACGATTGACATGAATTTTTACGTAAACGTATAAGTTTTGTGAAGTTTATATTTGAGCCTACTTCCTAGTCCTATTTTTTGAAGCCTTACTATAAGGAAGTTACTTGTCCAAAGATAATAATATAATTTCAAAAACAAATGGATATTTTTTAGTGTAGTTATCCGACTACAATACTAAGTATGTACAAATATGAATGGTACACAGACTAAGAGAAAAAATAGTTATAGAAAAAATTAAATTAACTAACACAAATTATCTACTATGATGTAAGATGTGAATGTACGAGTCAGATAAAAGACGAGGAGAAAAAAAATGTCATCAAAAGACAAAGTAAAATCTATTACTGTTTTGCAAAGTGAAGATGATTTTGGTGGTGCACCAGAAGTTCTCTATGGAAGTTCTCCTGGCAAGCGTAAAAAGAAAAAGAAAAAACAGGCCAGGGCTTTGAGGCCTACGGAAAAAATGGTATTCTCGATGGCCAAAAGATATGACAAAGCTACTAAAGAATATCGCGACCGTCACGAAAGGTCTAACAGAAAGAAGAAAAATGGCTGGATTAAAGATTTTGCCAAAAACTATAACAAAGCTATGAACAAGCTCGGTGGTGGCGGAATAGGTCTTCCTGGTATGTCTAGCTTCAAGTTGTTTGAATAGATAATTCAAACTTTATTATAATTTCTGTTTGATTTGAGGTCGGCAGAATTAAAACCAACAACTTGAAAATCAGGTCAATAGGCTTCCTTTTCTTGAGGCATGATAAGTACGTCTAGTTCGGTGATTCCTGTATATAGTGTTCTTTAAATTAAAAAACACTATGTACGGAAGTCACTTTTGTAAACAAGTGTAATAAACTCATGTCCATGGATAATTACCCATTGTTTGTTGACAAGATGTGTTCACCCTGGTTTTAAAGGGGCTAACTACTGATGCGGCAAGTGTGGATTTTCAGTATACAGAGATTTTAATGCTATGATCAACCTTGAAAACTATATGCAAAAGTAGCTTGAGCTGCCTGAGGATTTGAGGGCCACCTGAAGACAGTTTGCAGACCTTGGGTCAGTTATCTTCGCTAAAACAGTAAGCTAACTCAAAACTCGTATAACCATGTATGACGGAGTTTTGGTAAATTAAGGAGAACGGCTATAATACGGCTATAATTAAGATACGACCTTGAAAACTCGAACTTTGTCTATGGTTTTTGAGGCTCTTAGCAAGACAGCGCCTACAATAGCTATTAATTTAACTGTTCTAGTCATACAGATTTAAGGTAGATGATTTGGGCGTTGGTTTTAAATAGGCTAAATGTTGCGAAGCAACACAAATAGTAAAAATTAAGGAGAATTAGAAAAATGGTGATGGCTAGTGATAGTCCCGAAGCAAAGCAACATAGAAACCCGGTTGTGCTCGAGTTCTCTGGAGCTGACAGTGATGATATCTATGATTTGAGGAGAGGCCAGGGCAGGATATTTCGCAGTGTAGAAGCTCAAATAACAAAACTGCAGGAAAAAGGTAAAATAAGCGAGAATATACAACCTATAATAGTAATCACTAAGAAGAAGAGAAAGAAAAAGGGTCTGTTGGATTAAGTACACAATAACTGTCTCAAGTGTTCCTTCATCGAGGAAATTATTAATGGAAATCCTTTCCTTCAAAGGGCTCTCGAGTAATTTGAATGTTGCAAGGCAATACGAACGGTAAAAATTAGGAGGAGACAAAATGAAGCAAAAGGCCAACACCATTGTTATGGAGATGGAAGGGACAAAGAGTGAAGATATTCGTGATTTGCATTATGGCCGTGGTAAGATAATGAGGCGTGTGAATCAATTGCTGGGAACATTAGAGGAAGAAGGCTAGACACCAGAGGTTGTAAAAGAGGAAGAAGGCCAGACACCAGTTTTAGAAGAGGGTGCACCAGTTTCAGAACAGGATGCATCAGGGGTTGTAAAACCTGTTCCTGTAATTGTTGTTGTCACACGAAAGAGACGCAGGAAAGGATTGTTAGACTATTATCCTTCTTGCTATTCCCCTTGTTATTTGCCATTCAAGGCCTACACCTATCTTTCATACAAGGCCTACACTAGATATTACTTTAACCGTTAATGTCATACAGATTTAAGGTTGATGATTTAGCCGTTAGTTTTGAGTGCTTTGAATGTTGCAAGGCAATACAAATAGTAAAAATTAAGGAGAAATAAAATGAAGCAAAAGGCCAACACCATAGTTCTGGAGATGGAAGGGACAAAGGGTGAAGATGTTCGTGATCTGAGTGATGGCCATGGTAAGATCATGAGGCGCGTAAATCAAGTGCTGAGAGGACTAAAGGAAGAAGGCCAGACACCGGAAGATGCACAGCCTGTAATTGTAGTTGTCAGAAAAAAGGGCAGCAGCAGGAAAGGATTGCTTGACTAAGTAACTAAGAAAATAAGATAATATCAAGCCTTCCCATCATGAGGAAGGTTTGGTATTTTTCTGTGTGGTAGAAATTGAGAAGACTGTTCTCCCATCGAAGAAATGATAAAAGAAAAACGTTTTTTTGAAAATGCCTAAGTATTCTATTTCGTTACCACCGTACCACTAAGAATTTAAGAAAGTACCAATTCCGATCTACCTAAAGTATTACCAAAAAACTGGGTTTAAAGCCTCGCCCTTCTTGGGGCAGATTTTTGCTTTTTTTCTTGAATATATTATGTTGTTAGGTCTTTATTCCATGGAGGTTGTGATATTGCTGTCGCACTTGTTCCTGCTACAGGAAAACCCGGTAGTTTGAGGCAGCTTAGATTTCAACCCATGTAAGTCTTTGGTTATCCTTATTGAATCATCATTATACGTGCAACTTGAATCCAAGATAATGATGTAGTTTATTCAGCAAGGCCTGATCTTGTTGTTCTAGACTCCTACTTAATGGTGATTAAATCATGTCCACTAGCATTGTTTGTGTATGGAATTACAGCGCTCTTCAGATTGATAAGCCACATCGTCACAAAGAAAACCATTAAAGTTGCTTCTGCCTCATGGAAACATCGGCCAAAGTATAAGTATTCAGGGGGAGATAAGATAACATATTTATTGGGAGCCATAAACCTGTTGAGCACGAGTATTATATTGAAAAAAATAATACGATTATTTATATTTCTTATATCATAAAAAATATTTTAAAACACTCTATACTGATGAATGACTTATTAAATTAAAATTGATAACGTGAAAATACTACTAGTCTGCACAGAAAAATTGCCAGTACCTTGTATCCGAGGCGGGGCTATTCAGACATATATAGATGGTATTCTACCTTACCTGAAGCGAGATCATGAAGTTACAGTATTCTCGGTAGCTGATCCAGAACTGCCAGATCAGGAAATTAGGGACGATATTCTCTATGAACGTGCTAGTAGAAAAACCTCAGAGGAATACTATCAAGCCGTAACTAATTTTGTAGCAGGACGAGAGTTTGATTGGATAGTAATTTACAATCGTCCTAAGTATCTACCCATGGTGGCTGAAGCGGCACCAAACAGTCGCTTTATACTCAGTATGCACAATGAAATGTTCCATGCTAAGAAGATTGAACCTGAAGAAGCAATTCTCTGCTTGGAACGAGTGGAAAAAGTGGTGACTGTCAGTAAATTTATTGCTGATGGCATAGCTAAATTATTCCCAGGATATGAACATAAGTTAAAACCTGTATATGCAGGGGTAGACCTTAAGCACTTTCAGCCTAGGTGGATAGAAGGGGTACAAGAGAAACGAAAAGAAAAGTTGGCGGCTCTGGGTTTAGAAGATAAAGAAGTGGTCCTTTATGTGGGCAGATTAACAGATAAAAAAGGGCCTCATTTGTTGATTTCTGCCATGAGTAAAGTTATCAAGAAACACCCATCTGCTGTATTATTGCTAGTGGGTAGTAAATGGTACGGTAACAATGAGGAAAATGATTATGTCCGTGAAATTAAGGTCGAGGCCGAAAAATTGGGAGCAGCAATTCAGATGACCGGTTTTATTCCGCCATCTGAAGTGGCAGATTATTTCTTATTAGGTGATATATTTGTATGTGCATCTCAATGGGAAGAGCCTCTGGCTAGAGTACATTATGAGGCTATGGCAACTGGACTATCTACTATTACTACTAATAGGGGGGGAAACCCAGAAGTAATTATTCCTGGTAAGAATGGTATTGTGATCACGGATTATGAAAACTCTGGCGCATTTGCGGATCGTATAGATTACTTGTTGTCTAGGCCAAACAAGAGAGAAGAAATGGGAAGAAGAGGGCGTGAGCTAGCTGAACTACATTACAGTTGGTCAAGGGTTGCCTGGGATATTTTGAGCGTTATTAATGATTCAGGATTAATGTCTTCTTTGGAAAAATTGGGACAAGCAGGGTAAATTTTTGAAATATATAATAACTGTGTGCGAAACATTTAGACATCTTTATAAAAGGTTTTTAACCCTTGACTCTGCCCTTCTAGAATAGGTATCTTGGGGGGATGTCTAATTTCAATTTGCAGTTTAGGCATCTACAACTATTATTGAGTTCTTACTATGACTATCTTTACTGGAGCGATCGCAAACTCTTGAAGATAGTCATTTCTTGTGTGCTTTTAAGTATTATAGACTACTGTTACCTTTTAGGTCACATGATGCGATGGTGAAATTGTGAAAATTTGCTAGCATTTGCGGAGCAGATAAATTACTTATTGTTTAAGTCAAACAGCATAGGGGAAAAAGCCGTTATTAACTTATTATTCATAGGACTTACCCACAGGCAGTCCTGAGCGCGAGGGGAAGGGCATTCGCCCCTACATATGGGGTCCTTATGTGATTTTGCATAAGTTGGGAGATGTTAAGAGTGGGTTCCCTACTCCTACAGCAGTTTTCATGTTGGTAGACAACAGTAGAGACGTTCCATGCAATGTCCCTACAAGGTGTTGGTTATGATGACGTAGTTTATCAATTTGAAAACCGTTATAAAAAAAACTGGTAGTCCTGCATAGTAATGGTCAAGTACAAATTGTGTTATTATAGTGATGAACGAAGTTCCATATAGCTCCAATGTGATTACTTAATTTTTTAGAAAATGATAATGTTTTTCTTACTAA
>JAKQYE010000214.1 GCA_023356605.1 Trichodesmium sp. MAG_R02
GATTTAACGGCGTGGCAAAAATCTATAGATTTGGTAGTAATATCTTATCAATTCGTTAAATTTTAAACCTAACACCTAATACCTAACACCTAATACCTAACACCTAACACCTAACACCTAACACCTAATACCTAACACCTAATACCTAACACCTACTTAATTCACCAACATCAAAAATCAAAATAAATATAAGGCAAACCTTCCGGCGCCAACAACCAAATAACAAAGAAAAATACAGGTACCAATAAAACTTTTAACTGCCAATTTAACTGTAATTTTAAACCACAATGAAACCAATAATTAACCGCCATAACCACCACAACCACACAAATTAACCACACCAACTGTAACCTTTCTAAACCTATTGCTTCCAGATAAACTTTATCCGCAAATTGAACGTCTGCATCTTCACCCCACCAATGATTAATCACCCACATAGAATCTCTCAAATTTGGCAATCTAAAAAATATCCACCCCCCAAAAACCATGCTCTGAGTTAACAACCAACTAACCAAAATTCCTAACCAACTTTCCCAGATTTTCTCGAATTTTAGTTGTTGAGAAATAGCCTCTACTAATCGATGAATTACTAATGCCAAACCATGTAAAAGACCCCAAACAATAAAACCCCAACTAGCACCATGCCAAATACCAGCAATTAACATCACAATTAACAAATTCAAACAAGTACGAAATAATCCTACCCTGGAACCTCCTAAGGGAAAATACAAATAATTTCTCAACCAATCTCCTAAAGTCGTATGCCACCGGCGCCAAAATTCGGAAATACTTGTACTGAAATAAGGAAAATCAAAATTTTGTGGCAAGCTTAAACCCATTAAAAAAGCAGTGCCACGAGCCATATCAACATAGGCAGTAAAATCTAAATAAAGTTGTAATCCATAGGCAACAGTTGCTAACCACAAATCACCACTTCCTGCCCTTTGTAAATTACCAAAACTCAGCTCTACAAAAATTCCTAAATTATCAGCTATTAAAGCTTTTTTTGCTGCTCCAGTTGCAATTAACCAAATTCCTTCTGTTATTTGTTCGAAACTAGGGAATTTTAAGGCTGGTATTTTAATAGAAACTTGACTATTTTTTTTGCTAGTCATTCCTAGCTGATTTTGTAGATAATGATAGCGAGTTATTGGACCTGAAATTAGTTTGGGAAAAAATAATTTATAAGATGTAAATTCAAGCAAAGAAGTTGCAGCAGGGGCACCTCGATAAATGTCAATTAAGTAAGCCAGACATTCAAAACAAAAAAAACTTAACCCTAAAGGGGCTATCAAATTATTTTCTACCAAATTAGCAGTTTCTAACATCAAAGGTTGATTGTAAAAAATGCCAATACTATTAAGTATAAAAGGTATATATTTAAAGCTTAATAAAACTAAGATATTAGAGACTATACCTAACCACAATACTAGTAAGCGACGGCGGTTCCATTTTGTATTGGCAATGCGCCAGTCTTTGGGTTCCCCAATAGCTTGAGCAAGGTGAAAATTTAATAGGGTAATTATTAATAACAGTGGAATATATTGGGATTGAATGGTGGCGTAGAAAATTAAACTGGCAATTAAGAGGATAAATACTCGCCAAGACTGTCGTGGCATTGACCAGTAGATTCCTAATACTATTAATAAAAATAGAGCATAGTTAAAGGAGATAAAAGTCATTTTAGTTATCAATTATCAGTTATCAGTTATCAATTATTAGTTATCAGTGACTCTGGTCATCTCATTACTTTAATCCTTACTTTTGACTTTTGACTTTTTATTTTTTACTTTTGACTTAGATGGATCACCCAAACTAAGCTAAAATTACTATTTGGTCTGCATTACAGCTAATCATAAAAAAAAAATCTCAAGTGCTTGTCAAAATTATATCTAGTCTGCTACTATAGTAAGAGTGAGAAAAAAAAGCCGGGATAGCTCAGTTGGTAGAGCAGAGGACTGAAAATCCTCGTGTCGGCGGTTCAAGTCCGCCTCCTGGCATATATCTATAATAAGGCTCCCTATTTTTTCCATAGTTTGTGGCCTAATTTATTTTCTGGAAAGGTATTAGGTAACGATCGCCTTAAAGTTTAGCTAGGTTGGTCCAAGTATAAATCAATCCATTTAGAAGTATGTTTTGGAGTCTTCATTCAGTAAGAAATAGGACACCCAGAAACCTATTGACTGATTGGCCGAGTTTTTCATCTCACTGATTACTGGATAATTGGCATTATTGCTAAATAAGGCCAGAATAAAGAGTGCTAATCCACTTTTATAGCCAACCCGGTTTTCAATGTCTGTTCTTTTTCAACATCCATTCATATCATCTCCCCTACTAACCTACTCCCTTACTCCCTTAGTCTCTTACTCCCCAGTAGGGGAAGTCAAATTAGTGGGTATTAATAAAAATATATTTAGGTATAAAAATAAAATATGTTTAAGGGGTTGACATTAGCTTAAGCAAACTATATGATAACTCATGGCTTTGCTTATAACACTACTTCATAACCAAATAAACCAATGGCGTACGCATACCACAATGCGACTGGCTGTGACGTTTCTGTTATCAGTTTCTGTACCAACCACTTATGTACCAAAAAATCCCTATTTCACACCGTAATATTTGCGAGAGGGACAGCATGTCGGACCATGAGCGATCGCCTCACTCAGTTATGACCTCCACAGACACCATGGCAGGAGAGGCCACTGATGGGGGTGGAAAACATTGGAGGCCAGGAACCTTGAGTCCCGCTTCTGTGGCCATAGAACCGGGAAACCAGAGAAATACTCAGAAATGGGAGCATAAGGATATAGAAAAGGAGTTTTGGCAGGTATGGTTCGACTGTCGAGACCGACTCTATCGCTGCTGTCTGAAGTATATGAACTTTAACCAGGCAGATGCGGAGGATGCTCTGAGTGAGGCCATGGTGAAGGCATGGGATAAGGTGCGGAAGTTCGCTGGGAAAATCGCTAATTTGTCAGCTTGGTTGACAACCCTGACCCGGAATTTATGTCTGGATCTCATGGGCAAACGTTCTCGGGGTGCTATAGGTGTAGATGATATAGAGTGGGTAGGGGGTAACCCAGAAATGGGGGTAGCCTCGGCAATGGAGTCGCCACAGATGGTTATGGAGAGGGATGAGAGATCGGTGGTGATACGACGGGCTATCGCTTCTTTGCCCGAACGGATGCGGGAAACTTTTGTTTTACATTATTATGAAGAGCTTTCTTATCAGGAAATAGTTGAGCAGCAAGGGATTTCAATAGATTGTGTTTACAAGCGCATCTCCCAGGGGCGAAAAAAGTTGATGCCGTTGTTGAGCCCTTATTTCATTGACTGTGATGGGGGAGTGTTGGGCACAGGAGGGAATTTAGGGGATGCTAATGGGTTGTTCCAGAAACGGGAAGATTTGGCAAGTATGTCGGCACAGGATACATCGGCCAGTACTGGGGTGTCTGGGGAAGAGCAGAAGAGGGAGGAGTCGGAAGTTCTGATAGGGGATATTGTTCCCAAAAATTCCCAGGGGTTAGAGACTATTATGGTATCGGTATTGGATGAGTGTCTTGAGGTGGATGGGGCGGAAAGTTTTGAGTTGGTACATGGCCCAGGGTCATGGAAGGCTGGGATTGAGGAGAAGATTGGTGATGGGGCAAATGTTTATGGTGAGAATGTGGTGTGGCGGAAGATGCCAGTTATGTTGTCGAGTTTAATGTGGGATTTGACATGGACTGGATATGGGTCGGCTCCTTTTAATGAGTGGTGGTGCCGGGGGTTAGTGTGGCTGTGGCAAAGAGGGAGTGTTCTTACGGATATTGTTTTACGGCATTCGTGGATAGTCCCGAATTGGCTGAGTATGAGAAGGGATGAGATAGGGAGGGGGCGATCGCTTTTTTACCTTCATCCCTTAATAAAACTTTGATGAGGCGATGGGATCGAGGCTGGACTTATCTGGGAAAAATACAGGAACAATTACGGATAGCTTCTGAATTTGTTAATTCAGATGGTTATGTTCACAATTGATGTCTCCAGGAGTTAAAACACCCTGGATTATAAGGGGATGTGCTTATGGGGGCTAAAGCCACACAACGCACTGCTTACGATGCTTTTTAGTTAAATTATTCAACTTATATCGAAGTGGTGCGCATCAAAACTTCCCTACCAACCAAGGCTCAAGTCTAAACTTAGCTGTGCTGATACTTTAGTCTGTGTGAGCGGAGCTTTGTGCCAGGAAAACGTCAACCCGCATCGGAGCTACAGCTCGGTTGTGTCCCAGCGCCTTTAGGCCAGAGAGGATGTCAAATACTCATCCTCATATTTTAGGCTTGTAATGCTGAAAAAGAGGAAAGATATAAAAAAGCAACAAAATATAAGCCTGTGGCATCTGGCGTTGCCGACATATTTGGTTCATGTTTATGAATTGACGCACAAAAAAAGATGAGCGTAAAAAGGCTGTAAACAAGAAACAGTTACGAGACTAAAATTTCTAGAGGAAAGAAGGTCAGAAAAAACATAGGAAGATAGTCAATATAGTAGAAAGAAAAAACTACATAGGTAAAAAATGGTACAAACTAATGATGGAGCCGCACAGATGAAAGCAAGTCGTCGGCGCGGGCGGACTAGCGGGCGGATCGTATTAGTTTCCTCCTGAAACACAAATTTATTAATATAATCATCTCTATTAATATTACTATCAGTATTTTTAAACAGAATAAAATCCGTAATTGTCAGAGCGATCGCCGGATTTAATAAAGGATAATTCTCCCCTTTATCCAACTGATTAGCATAAGCTTTAGACAAATTATAAGCCACTCTCTTATTAAAAGCAGTCATTCGTGCCATTTGCATTTCAATAATTACAATAGAGCCGTCAACTAAAACTGCTTTTACATCCAAATAAGTATCTTTTAAACTGATAATTTTACCGAGATAAAAAGGGTTGACAATTTTTGAATTTTTAATAGTTTTTTCTCCATTATAAATAATCCCATTCAGAAAACTAATTAAAATCTCTTTGCTTTGCTCAGAACCAAAGATTTTTTTCAAAGCATAATCAACTTTAGGATTGATAAATTTCATAGTAGTATTCCTCCTTATAAACGTTCCTATAACCAACTTTCCAAATCTGCCAAACTATTAAAACTTAAAAATACCTTCACCAAATCCTCCACATCTGCCAAAGGCAAACCTTCTATCTGACTACTAATCTCATCATTAACCTCTCCAAAACGTTGAGTTATTAATAGCTTGATAAGAGCGATAGTTTGATTAAGCCGCGCAATTTATTCTGCATAAGCTATCCTTCCTCTTTCATCTTGCAATGCTATTCCTCGGTTTTCAACTATCTCTAATTCTTCTGGAGTCATATTAATAAAGTTAGCTATATTTAATGCCTGTTCTATTTCCCAAATTTCCCCTAAACTCTCTGGTATCTCATCAAAACTAGCTGCCTCTTGCAGAAAATAAATCCACTTATTTGTCAAACTATTTAACTCCGACAAACTTTTTTTAAACTTCGGCAGTTCCACAAATATTAACCGCAACCCTTTATCCAACTGATTATCATAAGCTTTAGACAAATTGTAAGCCACCCTCTTATTAAAAGCAGTCATGGGTACCAGAAGCAAATTGATCTTGAGAATCTAATAATTAAAATAATTAACTAGATATGTTAATGCCTTCTATTTCTCTAAATTGCTTCCCTGCAATTCAGAAATTATTTGATTCATTAAAAATTGTTATATAACCCATTTGATATTTTTTTTTTGAAGCTAAATACCCTTGGTAAAGTAGCTAGGATATAGAAAATTCAAGGTGCTTGTAATGGCTATCTTGAAATATCTATGCAAATAATAATTAAACCAATAAACTGTAAAACTAATGATTGGGTAAGGATATCTTAAATGAATACTACAGGACTTAGTCAAAGGCACTAATTGTAGTGTAAATATTGGAAATATTTATCAAATATACACCGTATATAGTGTGGCTGCGTAAATCCTGTTCTATAGACAATCATGTCTAGGGTAATATAGCAAATTCAAAGTATACAAAGCACAAAGGTTAATGTTCAAACCTTTGACCTATCTTTTGACTAGGGTAGCTATACCTAACCATTGATGAAATTCTCTGTAGTTATCAGAAAAAAAGTAAATTGTTAATCCAGGCTTTTTATACTCAAACAAGAGTAACAGAAATCAGTAACTAGGTGATAAATAGGGCCAATAGGGAAAATAAAATGAAACTTCGTCAAAAAACACGAATAGTTATTAGTGCAGCGATCGCTAGTCTTGTAGTGGTCTTGTATATCATAGTATCAATAATGTTACTTGATAACTTCCAAGATTTAGAAGAAGATTATCTTCGTTTAGATATAGCCAGAGGACTAGATAAACTAGATGAGCAGTTCTCAAATTTATCTACCATAGTCAAACAGGATAGAGTATTGCTATTATCAAAAAAAATTCCTAATCAAAGCAAACAAGTATCTTATGCCAACGCCAACCTAACAATCAAAGAAATTATTGATTCTAGTTTAGTTAAAAACTTTTTTATTAATCACAAACTTAACTGGATTTTACGAATTAATTCTCAAGGAGAAATTTTATTTAGTCAAGGATTTGACCTCAATAAAGAAAAAGAAATATTAATGCCTGAAAGCTTAAAAGAACATCTACCTCGAGTTCAAAATATAAAGCCGGAAAATTATCTTCCTAAAATAGGTATTATTGTTCTACCGGAAGCTCCTCTGCTAATTGCTACTACTTCTGTTATCAATGAAAAAAATAGCCTGAGTAAGGAGACCCTGATTGTTGGACGCTACCTAGATAATAGGATAATATCAAGGTTAGCCGAATCCAAAAAATTATCACTAACCATTAGTCGGTGGGGAAATAATCCCTTACAAACTAAACTAAAAAAATCAGAAATAGTCGTACAACCCCTTAGCTCTAATAAAATAGCTGGCTACACAATTATCAAAGATATCTATAGTCAACCTGCTCTGATTTTACAAGTAAAAATAGATCGAATAATTCACAATTATGGTCAATCTTTCTGGGGCTACTTTATTCTTTCATGGGTAATAATAGGTTTCGTTTTTTGTGTGGTGACAATTATAGTCATAGAAAAATTAGTAGTCTCCCGTGTTTTAAAACTCAGCAAAGTACTAAAAAAAATAGCCTCCAGTGGAGAGTTTTTATCCCCTGTATCAATGCTAGGAAATGATGAGTTATGCAGTTTAGCAGAGGCTATAAATAAAATCTTTGAAGTATTAGAAAATTCTCAATATGACCATCAAGAAAGTAAAGAGAGCTATCGACTAATAACAGAAAACTCCACTGACATTATTTCTCGTCACTCTCGAAGTGGGATTTTTCTTGATGTATCACCCACTTGTAACAACCTTTTAGGATATTCTCCATTAGAACTTATTGGTAATCATCCCCAAGAATTCTTTGCATCTAAGGATACGAAAGCAATTGCTCAAGCTTATTATACTATTCTGAAAAATCCAGTAACTTTAACTCTTGCTTATCGTGTTCTTTGTCGAGATGGTAGATATATCTGGCTGGAAACTACCGTTCGTACAATTCGTGATTCTGAAACGGGTAAAGTGCAAGAAATTATTGCAGTTTCTCGCGACATTTCTGACCGTAAGCAAAGAGAAGAAGAATTGCAAGAAAGTGAAGCAGCTATTCGGAAACTATATCAAATAACTTCCGCTCCTTATCAACATAAAGGTCCAGATATTTCTCTGAGTTCTTGTTTTGATTATCGCCTCCAACAGTTATTAGAAATGGGTTGTGAAAAGTTTGGTCTAGAAATAGGAGTGTTATCTAAAATTGAAGATAGTATATTTACTGTTATAGCATCTGTAACTCCTGATAATTCTCTTTCTAAGGGACAAGAATTTGAGGTAGAAAAAACTTTTGTTTTTACAAGTAGGGCACAAGAGCCAATATGTTTTGAATCTATTAAATATTCAGGTTTTTCTATAACAACAGATATAGCTTTTCAAATCGAAGCTTATATGGGAGCACCAGTTATAGTAAGAGGTTCAGTTTATGGCACTCTCAATTTCTGGAGTCCTGAACCTCTCAGGGAACCTTTTAAAGCTGTAGATAAAGAATTATTAAAACTAATGACGCAGTGGATAGGTGGGGAATTAGAGCGTCAAAAAACGGCAACTGATTTAGCAAAAGCTAGAGATGAAGCCCTAGCTGGTACTAGAGCTAAAAGTGAATTTTTAGCAACTATGAGTCATGAAATTAGAACCCCAATGAATGCAGTTATTGGTATGACAGGTTTACTATTAGATACTTCTTTAAAAGAAGACCAAAAATATTTTGTTGAGACTATTCGTAGTAGCGGTGATACTTTACTTACATTGATTAATGATGTACTTGACTTCTCTAAAATAGAATCAGAAAAATTAGACTTAGAAGAACATCCTTTTGATCTACAAATTTGCCTGGAAGAATCTATTGATTTAGTGGCAGCAAAAGCTTGGGAAAAAGGATTAGAGCTTACCTATTTTATTGATCCAGAAACTCCAACTATGGTCATCGGTGATATTACTAGGGTACGTCAAATTTTAGTTAATCTCTTGAGCAATGCTGTAAAGTTTACTTCTCATGGCGAGGTATTAGTTTCTGTTAGTGGAAGAAGGCTAGAAATAGAGGAAAATTCACGAAATTTAGCAGTAGAAAATACTTCCAAATTTAATACTTCTGAGATTTTGCCTGTGTATGAAATACAATTTTTTGTCAAAGATACAGGTATTGGCATTCCTTCTAGTCGGATGAATCGTTTATTTAAGTCTTTTAGTCAAGTTGATTCTTCTACTAGTCGAGAATATGGGGGGACAGGTTTAGGATTAGTTATTAGTAAAAGACTAGCTGAAATGATGGGTGGTCAGATGTGGGTTGAGAGTATGGGTATAACTGGAGGAACTCACCCAACAGGCTATAAATTAGCTGATTTAGATAAACATTCACCTTCTATGAATGAAAAACCTGGTTCGACTTTCTATTTTACCATAGTCAATAAATGTAGTATTCAAACTTTTAAAGATAAATTAATTCAAACTAATTATTTAGATGGTAGTCAGTCTAAATTAGTAGATAAAAAAATACTAATTGTTGATGATAATAGCACGAATAGAACAATTTTGTTAAAGCAAACTGAATCTTGGGGGATGATAGTCAGCACTGCTGAGAATGCTAATTCTGCTCTAGCATTAATAGCAACAGAGAACAAGTTTGATGTGGCAATTATAGATATACAAATGCCAGAAATTGATGGTTTTAGTTTAGCAAATAAAATTAGTCAATATCCAATTTATCAGGATTTACCTATGATACTTCTTTCTTCTTTAAGAAAGCAAGAAATGAATTTTTCTGATCAATTATTTGCAACATTTATTAATAAACCTGTTAAACAATCTCAACTTTATGAAGTCTTATTAAATATTTTTTCTGGTAAAGGCATTAAAGTAAAAATTACAAATTCTAATAAACGATATCCTCAAGCAATTCCTCCATTGGCAGATCAATTACCTCTAAGAATATTATTGGCTGATGACCATTTAGTTAATCAAAAGGTGGCTTTACAAATTTTACAACGGATGGGATATCGTGCTGATATTGCTAGTAATGGTTTAGAAGTTTTAGAAGCTGTATTTGGTTTCCCTTATGATGTAGTTTTGATGGATGTACAAATGCCTTTAATGGACGGTTTAGAAGCTACTCGTCACATTCGCCTAAAATATGAAAATGCTACAAAATATTCTAGAAAAAGTCCTCAGAAAAGACCTCGAATTATCGCTGTGACTGCTAATGCGATGCGGGGCGATCGCGAAGAATGTATAGCTGCAGGAATGGATGATTATATTAGTAAACCTATACAGATAGAGCAGCTTATCAAAGCATTGAGTAAATGTAAGTCTATTGTTTCTAAGGGTAAAGAAAAACTGACTTTTCCACAACTAAATACTTTTCTAAACACTCAGGAAAATAATAATAATAATAGTTTTTCCAAAAAGACTATTCTTGAGAGTAAGACAATAGAAGATTTGAGAGAAATAGAAGCACTAGATGAAGCAATAGATATTTACTTGGATACTTCTCCTGAACTGCTAGAAAATATTAATATTGCTGTTAATCAAACTGACCCGTTAATGCTTGGGAATGCTGCTCATTCTTTGAAGTCTGTTAGTGGTACTTTAGGAGCGATGACTCTTTATAAGGTTTGTCAGGAATTAGAAGCATTAGCTCGGTTAGCTTGTGAGTCAGAAAATTCTATTCCAGCAGAAGTAATAGAGATTTTTTCTCATTTGAAAATTGAGTATGAAAAGGTTATTGCTGCTTTGAAGGTAGAGCAAAATAAATAGTAGTAGGGGAGTGGGGCGAATAGTTTTGATATTATTTTCTTATTTAAACCCTTTTATAAAAATTGGTTTAATTGTTTTCTATTAAAAGCCTAGGCTATAAAAATAACAGCAAGATACGCAAGACGCTCGAAGAAGTTGATAAAACTCAATTTATTGGGCTAAAAACAATTCATTGGGGAATTGAATGTTACCATCGCGCTCTGAAGCAATTATGTGGTATCAATAAATTTATAGTTAGAAAGTCTGAGGGGATTTTAAATCATTTTTTTAGTTCATTACGAGCTTTTATTAAATTAGAATTGATGAGATATAAAGAGTTGATTGATAAAATGACTCTTGTTCGTAAATCCTTACTGTAAGATATTCTTTAAATGGTTTATTCTAGTTGATCTTTTACTCTCTATATTGTACCACTCTTATTCAAAATAACTATAGTAGTTCTTTTGGAT
>JAKQYE010000215.1 GCA_023356605.1 Trichodesmium sp. MAG_R02
TCTGTTTTTTTTGGTGAGTTTGGGTTAGGGTTGCATTATTTCAAATCCTCCCAAAATCTTGCGATCGCTTAATTAACCCACAGCATAGACTCAGGAAAACTGACTTACAAGTAATTACAATATTTTTTCAACTTTTAAGCCAGATAAAGATAGCTTAAAAAGTAAAAATGAAACAAGAAATACTTCTTTTACTTACTCAAAATTTTGGGGTGGTTGGATTAATTTACTCATTATATTTATAGAAGAAGGTTTAGACTGGGAGCAAATCAGAGAAGAGCTTAACAATATCAAAAAAAATGTTATGGCTTTGTTACAAATTACTGAATACAATAAACCTTTGTTTCAACCAGACAATCCGAAAATTCCAGATGCAAGTTCTTCTCCGATAAAAATTAGAGATTTTTTGAATAAAAATCGAACAGAATCTTGTTCTATTGAAAATCTTTAAAAATCAACTTAAAATGATATAAGTTCTTCAATTAACAGCCTCATTAAAAATCCCGTACTCTCTTTTATATAGAGTAGGGGAATAAAAGCAACAAATTGTGGTATATATTACAGTGCTTTTCAGATTAATAAACCACATCGTCACAACCAGAACCTTGTAGGGACGTCCCTACTTTGGTCTACTAAAATGAAAACCGCTATAATCTATCATCGGGAGAGTTTTACCTAAATTATTATCTACTTTTTATCCATCAATTTCTGGCTACTTTCAACCATATTAATAAACTCACTCCGATAACCTTCTAAATCTAAACCCTTCGACTCATTTGCTAACTTCAATACTTTATTTAAACTAGCATCACCTTGATATTCAGAATCTCGTAAAATCATTCCATACTCAGCCACAGCAGCAGCAAATTTAAAATCATTTGAAGCATTATTTAAACTTACTCCCTTATCAACAAGTGGCTGTTGAATTAACTTAGAAGTCTTACCCTTTGGCTCCTTATAACGTAACTTAACTAACATTAATTCATCACTATTATAAGCTGCTTGGTCAACTTGATTATCTTGATATCTCAACTCATCAACTTCTGGTAATTTCCCATTAATACTTACCCCCACTGGAATAATTTCATAGAGCGCCGTAACCGAATGTCCTGCACCTAACTCTCCCGCATCTTTTCTATCATCATTAAAATCTTGAGAACGTAACAATCGATTTTCATAACCAATTAAACGATAAGCTTGTACTTTTGCCGGATTAAACTCCACTTGAATTTTCACATCTTTAGCAATAGTTAGTAAAGTTCCTCCTATCTCGGTCACTAAAACTTTTTTAGCTTCTAAAAGACTATCAATATAAGCATAATTCCCATTTCCCTTATTAGCTAATTGTTCCATTTTGCCATCTTTAAAATTACCCGTACCAAAACCCAGCACCGTTAGAAAAATTCCTTCATCTCGATAATTTTCAATCATTCTGACTAATTCAGCATCACTAGAAACTCCCACATTAAAATCTCCATCAGTCGCCAGAATAACTCGATTATTTCCTGAAGATTGATAAAACCTTTTAGCTAAATCATAAGCAAGTTTAATTCCTTGACCTCCTGCAGTCGAACCTCCAGCTTCTAGCTGATTAATTGTAGCAAGTATTTTATCTTTTTCGTTACCTTTTGTGGGTGGTAAAACTACTCCCGCTGCTCCAGCATAAACAACTATTGAGACAGTATCTTTTTCTGTTAATTCATCTACTAATAATTGAAAAGCTGATTTAATTAATCGTAGTTTATTAGGACTTTTCATTGAACCAGAAACATCCAAGAGAAAGACTAAGTTACTAGGAGGTAAATTTTCTGTAACTATATCTTTCCCTTGAATGCCAATATGAACTAATTGATGTTGATTATTCCAAGGAGAATCAGAAATTTCTGTGGTAATAGAAAAAGGATTATTCCCTTTTGGTTGGGGATAGTTGTAAGTAAAGTAATTTATTAATTCTTCGATTCTAACAGCATCTTTTGGTGGCAGCCGACCCTCAGTAATAAAACGACGTAAATTACTATAGGACGCTGTATCCGACATTCCGCAGATCTTCATATATCTTCATGTATATTTACATTTTCAAAGAGACTTATAGGAAGAATATTCGTTCTAGAACTCAATATCAATAAAATTTATTAATAACTAATTTTTTATGAGAGAATTATTTACAATTCTTTATAGTCGTTAAAATTGAGGTTTATAGCAATAAGGTTTTCAGGGGTAGCATTTGGGGCGATAGATAAATAAAACTTATGAATTTAATGTTAAGAAGTGCGGAATGTGGGCTGTATCTACATCAATGGAAAATGTCGAAAGAGGATGATTTTTTACTATCTTAAAAGGGTTCTCATCAATCAGATTATATTCTTCTGTATTTGAGAGTGGTTCTAGACTAGAATCTATTGAACCAGCTGCTGAGAATGGAATTGGACTACTTGCTAGATGCCTTCCTCCCGCTCCTCTTGTGCCTGCTCCTGTTGTAGAAGCATCCATAGAATAGCCTCCACGGGTTCCTCCTCTTGCAGTAGCCCTTGTAGTAGCACTCCTCATACGCTGTTGTGGCAATCTTTCAAAAGTACTTTCTTTATTTGTACTTTGCAGAGTTCCTTCCATCTCTGTTACTAACACTTTTTTCGCTTCCAAAAGATTATCGATATAAGCATAATTCCCATTTCCTTTATCAGCTAATTGTTTCATTTTGGCATCTTTAAAATTACTTGCACCAAAACCTAGCACTGTCAGAAAAATTCCTTGATCTCGATAATTTTCAATCATCCTTACTAACTCAGCATCCCTGGAAACTCCCAGATTTAAATCTCCATCAGTCGCCAGAATAACTCGATTATTTCCTGAAGATTTATAAAATCTTTTAGCTAAATCATAAGCAAGTTTAATTCCTTCACCTCCAGTAGTTGGACCTCCAGCTTCTAGCTGATTAACTGCTGCCAGTATTTTGTCTTTTTCGTTACCTTTTGTGGGTGGTAAAACTACTCCTGCTGCTCCAGGATAAACAACTATTGAGATAGTACTTTTTCTGTTAACTTATCAACTAATAATCTCAAAGCTGACTTAATTAATGGCAGTTTATTAGCAGTATTCATCGAACTAGAAACGTCTAACAAAAATACTAGGTTACTAGGAGATAAATTTTCTGCTACTATATCTTTTTCTTGAATATCAAAATCAACTAATTGATGTTGATTCTTCCCAGGATAATTAGATATTTCTGTCGTAATAGAAAAGGGTTTATTAGCTTTTGCTTGAGGATAGTCAAAAGTAAAGTAATTTATTGATTTTCCGATTCTAACAGCATCTTTTGGTGGCAGAGGATTTTCAGTAATAAAAGGATGTAAATTTCTATAGAATGCTGTATCTACATCAATAGAAAATGTTGAAAGAGGATGATTTTTTACTACTTTAAAAGGGTTTTTATCAATCAGATTATATTCTATTGATGATTTGTCTACTTTTATTTGACTTTCCTTTCTTGTTATTTCTGGTTGACCGTCACAACTTATTAAAAGTAGTAAGGGTAAAAAACTGACTAAGAATTTTACTGGCAAAATTAGGTTAAGGGTGATGTTTTGACGTTTCATCATATCCACTCCATTTTTCAATATAGGGTAAGAACATATGGACTTAAAAATATATGCCATAGATCATCAACTACAAACAATAATGATCATTCTCCGTAAAAGTTATAATAATTACTCACCTAAGTAAGTTGGTGTTAAAATTTGTCCCTAGTGTAACAAAACACAAATAACCCCTCAAATCAAATATTTGGGGGAGCTTGAAGTTATAGTCAATTTAAATAAAATGAGACATTTCTAGCCTGAAATACTTTCATAGCAAGAAACACTTGTCTCAATTAAGAGTGTGAAACGACTATATGACCCAGAACTCTACTATGTCTCTATTTTCGGAACTCCTTCAAAGGACATAGTTATTTTAAATAAGAATGAGACACTTTTCCCCTGAAATACTTTCATAGCAAGAAACACTTGTCTCAATTAAGAGTGTGAAACGACTATAGTATACAAATTTTTTTAATATAGTTAAGCTTTTTGATGACTACCTACCAATAATATTTCTCTTTAACAATACCCTTAATAATTGTTGCTCATTATTATAGTTTTGTTACTCAAGGCCTGATTACACTTACTATTCTTATCTTTATATTAAGTGCAACTTGATGGAGAAATAGTATGACTCCTAAATCCTAAATATATTTTAGCCAAATCTGGTCATCAAAAGTGCGTTTTTCAAATTCCTTTGTAACCCTTCAGCATAAATGCTTTACCTTCATGGGGTCAACTTTTTTCTTGTCTAAACCGGATTTAGCATTATTCTTCCTCAAGTTAAGAAACTGGTAGTCCTAAAGATGTAAGGATGTGGGTTGATACATTACTTGTTTACTACAGTAACAGAAGTGGGATAAGACAAAAATTTTGTCGCTTTTTGAGCAATTTTATCTGAGATAGAAATTTGCTTGAGGGTAACTAAACCATCTTTAATAAATAAATCCCTTAAAGCTGCTTTTTCCCCACTATTAAAAGCCGTCTCGTAAAAAACTTCTTTAATACCAGAAGAAATAATTAATTTCAAGCAATAAATACAAGGTTCTAAGGTGACATAAATAATTCCTCCATTCGTAGAAATGCCATGTTTTGCAGCTTGAGCAATAGCATTAGCTTCCGCATGAACAGAACGGGATGGTAAAGTTTTACTGGCGTCACAACTACTTAATTCAGTATAACAAAAACCTTGGCTTGTACAATGGGCAGAACCAGAAGGAGGACCATTATAACCAGTTGCCAAAACTTGTCTATCTTTAACTATTACTGCTCCTACTGGAAAAACTAAACAAGTTGAGCGAGTAGCAGCTAATTTAGCAATCATTAAAAAGTATTCATCCCAGGTCGGTCTTTGATATAATTCTTCTTTCATATTCCTGTTGAACCAAATCCGCCAATATCTCTTTCAGTTGTACTTAATTGATCAACTTCTTCTACCTTAACAGATAAAAAGGATGCTATTACCATTTGAGCTATTTTCATTCCTTTAGTTACTTGAAAAGAATTTTTACCATGATTTATCAGAATTATTCCTATTTCTCCCCGATATGTTTCATCGATAGTTCCGGGACTATTTAAAACAGTAATTTGATGTTTTAATGCTAATCCACTTCGCGGGCGAATTTGTGCTTCTGTTCCTGATGGTAATTCTATGGAAATACCTGTATGAATTAATTTGCTTTCCCCAGCATTAATTGTTAATTCATCAATAGAAAATAAATCTAATCCAGCATCTCCTTTATGAGCGTAACAGGGAATAATTGCCAATTCATCTAACTTTTTAACTTTCAGCTTCATAATAGAGAATAGGGAATAAACAATAAGCTAATACTCATTTAAAATACGTATTAGTCAGTTAGAACTTCAAAGGTTTTTTTTATTCATAGTGGGGTACAACAATAAAATGTTTAAATGTACAAAAAATTAGGAAATTTATCTGTTTAATTAGGCACATTTATTATCCCCCTCACAAAGGGAGAATTCTTGTTAGCTTCCCACTTTTTTTATTTGATCATCTTGCTTAACATAAAACCTGAGAAAAGAGAGAAGTTATCTATTTACAATTCAATAGATATTTTGAGAAAGTAAACCTATTTAAAAATAGGCTTTTATCCCCCCATCCCCCATCTCCCATGTCCCTGTTAGGAAAGGGTTTTAGGAGTTCCTTATAATGGATAGCTTTTTAAGGGGGGCCGGGGACATAAGTAAACATAAGAATAATTAAGGTACTTTTGAGGTATTAATTATTAAAAAAGCTATTCGGTCAGTGCTAATTACTTAACAATTAAAGTCTTACCAAACTTAAGCATTCTTTTTTTACCCTTGGTATAAAATTAACTTTAGAGATTAAAGAACTGCTATAGGGATAGGGAATTTCATTTCTTTTCCTAAATATTAGAACAATGAAAATCTGTCAATATTCCACCTATGGGGTTCAATTTTTTCTGATTTTTCTGATAAACTCATTTCTCTATCTCCCCATCTTTTCAAGACCATAATTTTAAACCCAGTTATCATCTATTATTCTAGTTATAGCAAGAATTAGGTTGATAGAGATTTCCTAATTTTATCAGGTTGATATAAATTCATTTGTTACCCCTAAATAGAGCTTACTGATTAATCATAAAAGGATTGACATATAAAAGCTTTAGCCTCATTGGGGTGGCAAAAAGTAGTAGAAGTTTGCTGGTTTAAGCTTAAAAAGTAAGGATTTCGGGCTGACCATGGCAGAAAAATGGAAGGACAAACATATCCAACTCCCCCCACCGGGAGGGGTTAGGGCTGGGTAAATTCCCCGCTCCTCTGTAGGGACGTCCTTATACAACCTCCCTACTCCTCCTCCTGGGATATGTTAGGGGTGGGTCCCCTACTGCTGAAAAATACTTTTTCAGCAAACCCTAAATATTAGGGTGATGAAAATTCATCAATATTCCACTGATTGAGTTGAATTTTTCTCCATATTACCCAATCTCCCAAACTTACTACTAAGGTGCTAACTTAGCTTTACCTAATCGATTTTTTTCATACCATTCTGCTATATTAGGAACCCAATCTTGAACATGAGGCCACATTAATTCACAAAGTTTTTGAATTTCTAATTGAGCATTCTTTTTTAAACGTAAATCCAAAAAATGTAGCAAACTACGGCAATTAAAACTTACAACAAAATGCTGACGATAATCAAAAGGAATTTTTCCTCTAGCATGTTCTTCAGACATTCCAAATTCCAGATCAAGTTTGTATTTTCTAGATGCTTCTAAACACCACTGTAAATCTTTTTCTCGTTGTTCAGCAGAATAATAATATTTTTTACCTTTACGGTCAGAATATTCTCCTACCGGACGTAAGTAAAAAGCAGTTTCTATATCAGTTTTTCCATCTGCTACTGCAATAACTTTTCCCGAACAAAACCGATAACTTTGTACATCGAAAGAATTATGAACAACTAAACCGTTAGCTATAAAATTATGCTCTGGATGTTCTACTTCAAGATCATAAGTAATTTCTTTTCCAAATCTTTCAATAGATTCTATCTCTACAAAAACACCACAATTATCAGAGAAACTATTGTTACTTATATTGTCAATTTTGTTGCCTTTGCTAGAACCCCAGGGTAAATTTTCTAACCTATTGTCAAAACTATTTTCATTAAAATGTTTGACCTCAAGTTGCTCCAATTCTTCCAATAGTTTAAAGTTTTCCATTACCAACCTATGTGGATTTACTTGTGACACTTTATCAGACTCTATTCCATGGCTTAAACTGGTAAATAAATAATTTTTAGATTTGCTCAGTTTTTTAATCTTAAGATTTGACAACAACCGAGAAGGCTCTCTCATCTCTCCTTGAAAAATATCAGAACCCAAAAAACCCAAACTTGAATTTTTTATTTCCTTTGGAGTAATTTTATTACCAGCTAATTGCACTTCACATAATTGAGTGCTACCATCAAAATCTTTTAACCGTTTCCACCCTTGATTAGTCCAAAATTGGTGTTCTAGGGTAGCTCTTATTTCCTTACCAGAAACAGTTTTTATTGTGTAAGTTTCTCTTTCACCATTAATATATATATTGGTGATTTTACTAGAAACAATTTGGTTAGTTTTGGTATCTAGAGTAAAAATAGTACGGCTAGATATACTTTCTTGCATATATTTTGCATCTTTAGAAGTTTGTTGATTTTTGCTCCCGTAATGCCATAGATTAGCTAATTTTTCAATTGTTTCCTCATAAAACTTCTGTTCTTGAGATAAAGACGAATAGCCAAATCTAACCTTTGTGTTACCCGACAAACAGCAACCTATCCTATGAGTTCTTGCTTGCTGCATAACACTATGGGGAAAAAATCCACAATTAAAAGTGTTAAACTCAACAAGCCCATTTCCGGCTAACCTTTATAGGGCCTGTTGGTCTTCAAAACCGTGCGTGAGACTTTCACCTCACACGGCTCCTCTCCTAAACGCCCCAACTCAAGGGTACATCCTTAGAATTCTACCTTTGAACTTAATGAGTCCTAATGGTTTACTGCTTTTAAATCCTTAGCAGTTTTCGAGTCGTGACAATGTCGGTGCAACAGTTGTTTATTCTTACGTGTGTTGTCCCCACCTTTAGACTTTGGTTTTATATGGTTTACTTCTATCAGGTCATTTGGTCTAAAGGTTAGTCCACAAGATGCGCATTTATTATTTTGCTGTTTTAACAGCCTTGAGACTTCCTTCCTTATGTCTGGATATTTGTCGGTTCTGCTGCTCGAATAACTCCAAACACCGTCCTAGGGTGATGCAATACCTTTCACTTTAATGTGCAGTACAGTAGGTACATCCGAGTATTGGTTTAGTATATATTCGCCATCATTAAATACCCAGTTTCTGGATCCTTTGATGTCCGCAAAATATTTTTGTTTCACCCAAGTGATCGGCTTATTTGGATGCCTTCTACTTGCCCATCGACCTAATCTTTTCCGTAGTAGATGATCCATTTTACTGAATCCAACACATATTTTGGTTGACTATGGATACTTTTAGAGATGGCCTCAATGGTATCATCTGTTGACCTCCGAAAAAGCCCATAGGTATTAGGTTCAAAGCGCGCTTCCCATTCTGGTTCCAGACCTAACTTCACCAAGGCTTGTAATGCACGGTCGTACATTGTTGGAATTCCCAGCGATCGCTTTCCATCTCTTCGGTGGTTTTAGTATCCGGACTCTATGGTTAGGGCTTGCTTTGAGATAAGGTGATGCTAGTAGGTTGACCAGGTTTAATCGTTGCATTAGTGGCCGATTTTTAATACCATCTATACCAGAAGTTCTCTTACCTTCATTCTCCTGAAACACGCGCCTAACAGCTAGCAACCTTGCGTTATATTTCAGAAGTCTTTAGTATTTACGCATATTGCGGATCTCGCCACGGCTGGATGCTCTGTAGATTAACTTTTGCAACTTAAACACATTCTTCAGGGCCCGTTTCCAATTTATGTCCCTCCATTTTATATTTGGATTGACACTGACTTGGGACGGTATATCATCTGTATCCCATGCCACACTTAAAAAGGGCTTTAAATTACCCAATCTTCTTTTTAGTGTTTTAGCCTTGTTCATTGCTAATTATTACCTTACATTACGTCTAACAGTAGGTAAGTCTGCATTTACGCTTTTTACCCAATCCTACTCTCCCTAAGACCTGCAACCGACGTGCAGATTTACCTTGAATGGCTTCCTAAGTTTTCGACCTCTATACTCAGGTGTCCAAGAGAGGTTTCCTCGTTCCCTTATGCCTTTATTACGGCTGATTTAGTGGGGCAAAATCTCCCGAAGGGTTCGGTATGGTTGTTGATAATCTCCAAATCATAAGGTTATCCATTGACCCTTTGACTTTCGTCCTACACTCCATAGCTACCTTTGGAGTGGCTACACTTAACGAGAGTTTAATTGCCTTCCTGTTCGTCCACTTGTCAGCCTCTACTAGGAACCTCACTCCTGAATGGTAGTTAGAACTTTGATTCCATTTAGACCAGCTTCACCGATTGATGTTCAGTCTCTACAGTGTGGCCTATGCTGTCAACCCAACAACAGGGCGGATAGAATTTCACCATCAAGGTCATAAGAGTTGTCCACAAATCGAGGTTTTCCTCATGTGTTGATTTGGGACGGCCATTTATATCCAGTATCCAGGCTTAGTGGCCAACGAGTCGCACAATTTGAGGGTGTTCAAGACATCCATAATGTCCGCGATCGCCTCCTAAAAGTCGCTTGACAATAATTTCCCCACATTTTGTTTCTGAAGGCCAAACATTTTGTTCATCAAATACAAATCCTTCACTATAGTTAAACTCAGCAAGCTTATTTCCAGTTGCCTTTTATAAAGCCTGCTGGTCTTCAAAACCGTGCTTGAGACTTTCACCTCACACGGCTCCTCTCCTAAACGCCCCAAATCATGGGTACATCCTTAGAATCCACCATAAGTCCCCATAGGCCTTAATGGTTGACTGCTTTGAATTTTCCACAGTCTTAGAATGGTGGCTATACCAATGCAACAGTTGCTTATCATTAAAAGAATTGCTACCAGTCTGGTGACCTTAGGAGTACCCGGTCAACCTCAATTAAATCAGTTGGTTTGAAACTTAGTCCACAAAATTCACACTTACCTTTCTGTCTTTTCAACAGAGTCAAGACTTCTTTCCTTACCCCTGGATATTTGCCAATTCTGCTACTCCAATAAGTCCAGTCACCGTCATAAGGTTATCTATTGCCTTTGACCTTGGTCTGCTCCACAATGGGCAGATCTGAGTGAAGGCTTAGTGTATATTCGCAGTCGTTTAGGATCCACTTCCTGGTTCCTTTTGCGCGAAAGTACTTCTCTTTAACCCAGGTGGCGGGCTTGTTTGGATGCCTTCTACTTGCCCATCGACCTAGTCTTTGACCTAGGAGCATATCCAATTTCTTGAATATCTCTTTACTGACTACGGTTGATAAGTATAGTCATTTAAAATAAGAATGGAAAAATTTTTCTGCTGAAACTTAGTTATAGTAAGAAATACTTGTCTCAATTCTAAATTAAAATGACGATAATTAGCCCATCCCCTAATTATCGGATTTAACTTGGCTATTAAAGCCTTGCTAGAGGCAGTTTTGTGATCATCACATATATCTGCCAATTTCCGATAATGAGTT
>JAKQYE010000216.1 GCA_023356605.1 Trichodesmium sp. MAG_R02
TTTATCATTGTCAAAATTGTGGGCAAGTTATGGACAGGGACTTGAATGGGTCAATCAATCTCGAAAATTGGACAAAAAATGCCGATAGCTTATCGGTGAACGCCTGTGGACTTGAAGGAGCAGTCTCCCTTGGTTGAAGCAGGAATTGAACAGCAAGCCTGTCTAGGTTTGTATAGGTTTCATGAAGCAGATAAATCCACAGTTAATCAATGGGACTTAATGGGACATTGATTGACCATGTTATTCTGGTTTTTTTTGATTCTCAATGTACTTTTTCAAAAAAGAACTCCCAAATTGTGAGCACTGCGGTATATTATAGCAATCAAACAAAAGCTTAGGACGCTCTCTCTATTCCCGATTTGCTCATATAATCGGGATTGATATCTTAACCTATGCTTCGACTGCTATAATAGGCCATGATGTCAACCTAGGGATAAATATAAAAAACAGAGCGGTAGGGCATTTAGTCCTTAAAGCTCGTGGAGTCCGACGGAGTACCGGGACACGGAAGCGAAAAGTCCACACTATAGCATCAGCTTAGTGTGGGAGTATGTCACGAATTAGATCCTAAAATCTGTAGGTAGTAAATCAAAATTAAAGAAATATGACTAGTAATAACATTGAGGAAAAAATTGAACAAGAGCGCCAGATAGCTCGTCAAGCTTGTGATATTTCTGGTGCTAACTCTAAAGAATGTGCAGCAGCTTGGGATGCAGTGGAAGAACTTCAAGCTGAAGCTTCTCATCAAAAGGAACAAAAGCCTAAAAGTTCCTTTGAAAGTTATTGCGATAATAATCCTGATGCTGCCGAATGTCGAGTATATGATAGCTAGAAATAACTATTTAAATTGGCTACATCAGAATGTAGTTTATTGAATATGTTTTCAGCGACTAGGCAACTGAAATCCTTAACTTTGTGATTCAGTTGCTTCCTATTAAATTAATATCAAACCCTAAATAACTTTTTTTATTGTTAATAATGACGTTTGAATAGAGCTGGTTGAATAAATGTAGAATTCATGTTTATCTTTAGTTTCAATGGTGCTAGACCTGAAAGTAAACTGCCCGAAAACTAAAACTAGGAGATCAATATTCCCTCACTTAGGGTTTTTATTCACAATACTCATAAAAAATTCATAAAGATTAATATGCGGTAGCTATTGCCTATTTTCTATTCCCCATTCCCTTACTATTCAACTTGTTCAACAAGCCCTAAACAACTGCAATTAATTACTTATTATTTATGTTCAATTTTTTACCCTTAGCTATTACATCTGGATTAGAAACTTTTGTCTGGATGGACTATAGGTTAGCAGTGTTATTTACTATAGCAATACCCCTATTTCTATTAATTTGGGCTTTTGTCAAAAACTCTGAAGCTATTCAACACCTATTGATTATTTATTGGCGAGTTGCTAGTTTATTGGCAATCACAGTTTACTTAATGATTGCAGCAGCACCCATCAGTTTTTTAACATCATTAATAGCTAGATTTTTAATTCCTATAGCTTTGTGGTTTTGGGTAGATTTGAATGAGGAAATCAGAGAGTTACGAAATTCTCCTCTCAAGGCCAGCTTTAATTCTTGGCGTTGGGCTTGTACTATTTATAACCTCCTGGGCACAATATTTCAAATTCCCTTCGTCGTTTGTGGTTTTAAATCCCACAACGAATTACTGAGTGATCCTTTTTGTAAAGTTTGGTTAAATCCACCCTGGTTATTTAAAGAAGTTTTTCACCAAGACTGGCCTCCAGAATTTATAGGTTTTTTGGGATTTTCTGGATTAGTAATTTATACAGTTTTTCTCTGCTATTTTATTTTGGTTAAACTACAGAGACAAGGACGATCTGCTACAGGAAATTAATATTAGGATAGAATAAACTTCGTATTTTCTGGGAAGTAGGCAATGAGCAAAAGAAATAGAAATTTTTCGTTACTACATTATCAACACAGTATTTTACCTACAAACAATGAATAATAATATTGCTCATCGTTTGGAACAGTACACGATTAAACAACCAAGTCAAGTCTTAATAGTTAAGATCGTAATTGATGAACACTCAGATGAAATAGTCATCTTTAAAGGTTTTTCTAGTTCTCTAATGAGACCTACTGCCTTTAACCCAGATATACCTGTCTTACCAGAAACAGCTAGAATAGTCAGTGTTGATATACTTGCTAGTCCCTACAATCCAGAAGCTCCTACTTATATTAGACAGGGACTGACCAGAGATCAAATGCAGTCCCTGTTAATAGAATTAGGACTTTAGTTAACCATTCCACCAGCAGCTTGTAAGCGTGCTCTTGTTCGCTTAAAGGCAACTTTTGCTTGAATCTTTTCTTGAAGATTATCACCGCCTTCAGCCGTTTGCAGGCGCTTTTCTGCCTCCTCATGAGCTAGACGAGCTGCTTGTTTGTCGATTTTATCTCCTCTTTCAGCCCCGTTAACAAGTATATTTACTTCATCTGCTTCTATTTCAGCAAAACCACCCATCAGGGCGATCGGTATCCAATCATTTCGATGACGAACTCGCATTACACCTATATCGAGAGCAGTTAAAAGCGGAGCATGTCCACCTAAAATTCCTAATTGACCTGTTGTACTAGGTAGGATTATTTCCTGAGCTTCTGAGTCCCAAATTTTTTCGTCGGGAGCTATTACACGCACATTTAATGTCATTTGTCAATGATTTATTATTCTTTTTCATTCGTCAGTTGACTGTAGCTCTTAGGATTAATAGACAACAAGTCAACTGTCAATATTTATTTGCTAGATGACGAAGAACAGAGCAAATATTACTATGCTTCTGCTTTAAGTTTTTCTGCTTTGGCCATCGCCTCGTTAATATCACCTACCATGTAGAAAGCTTGCTCTGGTAAATCATCAAGTTCACCAGATAAAATCATTGTAAAACCTTTCATAGTATCTTCCAACTTCACATATTTACCAGGAGAACCGGTAAATACTTCTGCTACAAAGAATGGTTGTGATAAAAAGCGCTCAATCTTACGGGCACGAGCTACAATCAGACGGTCATCTTCTGATAATTCATCTAAACCAAGAATGGCGATAATATCTTGAAGTTCTTTGTATCTTTGTAGAGTAGATTGTACTTGACGAGCGATACCATAGTGTTCATCACCAACTATGTTTGGTTGCAACATAGTAGATGTAGAATCTAAAGGGTCAACTGCTGGGTAGATACCCTTAGAAGCAAGACCTCTTGATAATACTGTAGTAGCATCTAGGTGAGCAAAAGTAGTAGCAGGTGCAGGGTCTGTCAAGTCATCCGCAGGTACATAGACAGCTTGAATAGAAGTAATTGAACCTTCTTTTGTGGATGTAATTCGTTCTTGCAATTCACCCATTTCTGTACCAAGGGTAGGTTGATATCCCACCGCAGAAGGCATTCTTCCTAGAAGAGCAGATACTTCTGAACCAGCTTGTACAAATCGGAAGATATTATCAATAAATAGCAATACGTCTTGCTTACTAACATCCCGGAAATATTCCGCCATTGTTAAAGCAGACAGACCAACACGCATTCTAGCTCCTGGTGGTTCATTCATCTGACCATAAACTAAAGCTACTTTGGACTCACTAAGGTTTTCTGGGTTAATTACTTTGGACTCAACCATCTCATTGTAAAGGTCATTACCTTCACGAGTCCGCTCTCCCACACCACCAAAAACCGATACTCCACCATGAGCTTTAGCAATGTTGTTAATTAATTCCATGATGATAACGGTTTTACCTACACCCGCACCACCAAACAGACCAATTTTTCCACCACGACGATAAGGGGCAAGTAGGTCTACAACTTTAATACCTGTTTCAAATACAGAAGGCTTAGTTTCTAACTCTACAAGTTTAGGAGCTTCACGGTGAATGGGAAATTTGTCCTTGGTTTCAACTGGACCTAATTCGTCTACCGGTTCACCGACAACATTAAATATTCTACCAAGGGTGGAATCTCCTACAGGTACACTAATCGCAGCACGGGTATCTATTACTTCCATACCACGCACTAAACCATCTGTAGCACTCATAGCCACAGCTCGAACTCGGTTGTCCCCAAGAAGTTGTTGTACTTCACAAGTCACGGACATGGTTTGTCCTGCTTCATTTTTACCTGCAATTGTTAAGGCGTTGTAGATTTCTGGAAGCTTTCCAGGAGGAAACTTAACATCTACTACTGGACCGATAACTTGAGTAATATATCCTATATTTGTTTTTTCTGCGGTGCTTACCATTCTATATGTACTGTAATTATTGATTGATCCGAAACTAGTGAGTTTCCCATTAACTTTCCGCTTTTCCCGGATAAATACGGGACATTCTAATTATTAAGAAGAAACTTAGTTGCCTCAAAAGGGCTAGGGTTAAAACCCAATTTTCCGGCTATTCTTTAGAGTATCACTGAAGCGTTCATCTAGGATAGTATTAATTATTTCACTTAGGAATTTCCTTGATGATATTAGATTGACATATTTCCCCTTTAGAAATGTCAGGGATTCTTATGCAAAATATGGTTGTTATAGGTTAGTCACTTAAGTACTCAAATACTTATCAGGCAAAAATCATGGCTTTTTTGAATGTCTCCCCCCTGATTAAAGCGGATTTTGTATTACTTAATGCCAGAGGAATAACTTAGTTGACATTATGTCATGAAGGGTATATTGTCTTTAAGTTTTTCCCAGTCATCAAGTGGTAAAATTTATCAACAATAACGATAAACGCTTAAAATATAGTTGCTTTAATTTAGATTGAGACAAATATTCATTGCTATAACTAAGTTTAAGCAGAAAAAGTATTTCATTCTTATTTAAAGTAACTATATTTTCGAACTAATGTATGATGGGACGGGTTCAATAAAAAAGCTCCCAGGCACATGAACTCCCATCAAACATGCTCAGGAAAAAGAGTATTGACTTAATCAAAGAATGATGATACAGCTAAGTTTTAGTCATGCTATACCCCAGTACAAATTTGAGAGATGGGGCATAGCTTTGCCTCCCAATGCCTGTGGACAAAGTATTGCCTATCAGGGTAGCCGTCGGATTGTTGACAATCTTCCCCGGCCTAAAGGAACGGGGATTCCTACCGAGCAGTAGCTCCTAGGCGGGTTGACGTTTCACAGGCTGCCGCTACTTTGGCAGTAGTCTTACACTTGCCGACCCTTCCGTTTTTTGTCTCGGATTGCCCACCTCTTTTTTTAAATTCTCCTCACAACCTTTTGTAGCCAGATCCATCTGAATATTAACTACATCCGTCAACGGACATAAATTTCTAGAAAGGTTAATAACCTGAAATCTTTTTTCCAAAAATAGTTTTGCTATGGCCAATCCTATGCCACGACTGCCACCAGTTATAACCAAGTATTTTTTACTCATTTTTTACCCCAAAAACTACTACCTGACTGACCGGGAGCAGAAGATATTTTCACTTCTATCGCGTGAATAAGATGGTTTTGATTTTTTTCTACATGAATAAGTAATTGTTGCAAAAACCAATCAGCAAGCTCCTCTACAGTAATATTTCGCATCGGAAGCAGCTTTACATCTCGTCTAAGAAATGTTATCCTCTCCTTGTCACCATTAAAAAGAGCATAAACATATTCATCTGATTCTTCTATTTTTAGATAAGGACTTTTTAATGGTAGTAGAACAACTTGATCAAGAAATTGACAAATATCAAGGATAATTTTTTTGTAAATACCATAATCAAAGGCAATACCACTTTCCATCACTTCAGCCTTGAGCATAACATATACAGAAAAATTATGGCCGTGCAGGTTCTCTCTTTCACTCTCTGAAAAGATAGTGAAGTGACCAGCTGAAAAATTCATCGCTTGCTTGAATAATTCGATTTGAGTTATTTGTGTTTTCATGAAAAACTTGCATTCATATAAACCCTAAAAAAAATAGGAATAGTTATATCAACTGTCTAATGAAGGTGATTTTCGATGCTCCAATAAGTGCCAATAGCATGGCAGAGAAATTGGGCAAATAGAGGTAGAAAGGTTAATTGACATCCTCCCCGGCTCTTAAATACGGGGGAACAACCGAGCCTTAGCTCCTCAGCGGGTTGACATCTAACAGGCTGCTACTTAGACAGTAGTCTTACACTTGCCGAGCAGTCCGTTTTTTGTCTGGTGTATGCCCACCCGCGACTAATATATTTCCTGTGAACTGAAAGCCATTATAACAATTGCCTGTGAAAAAAATTAACTAAAAAGTCGCCCGCTTATGGGCGAGGCTTTAAACCCAATTTTTCGGTAAAGTCTTATAAGAAGTTAGCAATAATGGATGGCCATTAGTATTACTTGAGAACAAAGCCATCAGGAATGTCTCTCGACTTTCTGAATTTAATCTTTCTCATCTTGAGGGGATTGGGCCTTAATACGTCTAATAGGTAAATTGGCCACCAGACTTGTAGCTCTTTGATTATTTTCTAACAAAAATTCTGAATCGCTATCATCTATTTCAACATAGCGAGATACTACTTCTATAATGTCTTTTCTCATTGCTTGAATGATTTCTGGATTAAGATCGGCCCGGTCATGTGCAATAACCAATTTAAGACGACGCTTAACTTGTTCACGACTTTTAGGAGTACTTCTAGAAAAAAGTTTTTCTATAATTTCGTTTAGCATTAGCTTAAACTAAGATAGTTAATTTATGAGGTAGCTTGAGATAAGGTTTTTAAGGGTCAAATAACTTTAGATGACAATATTCTGCGTAACCAAGTAAAAAAGTTTTCTGGCGGGGGATTGAGATCTATAAAATCTACTTTTTCTCCATCCAAACGACGAGCGATATTATTAAACTCTAAGCCTGCTTGAGAAGGATTTTCTGTTAATACTAAAGGTTCTCCTCGGTTAGTAGATACAATTACTTTTTCGTCATCTGGAATAATTCCCATCAGTGGGATAGCGAGTATTTCCTCTACATCTTGTACAGACATCATTTCATCAGCTTCCACCATCTGTGGTTTAATGCGATTAACTATTAGATTGATCTTTTTGATGTTATGTGCTTCTAAGAGTCCAATTACTCTGTCTGCATCACGGACTGCAGATATTTCTGGAGTTGTAATAATTAAAGCTTCTTGGGCCGGTGCGATCGCATTCTGAAAACCCTGTTCAATTCCTGCAGGAGAGTCAATCAAAATATATTCATATTTTGGTATCAACATATCTATTAACTCTTGCATTTGCTGAGGAGTAACTACTTCTTTCAAACGGTTTTGGGCAGCGGGTAGAAGGGATAAACGGGGTTGTCGCTTGTCCCTCACTATTGCTTGTTCCAAGCGACATTCTCCTGATAAAACTTCCACTGCTGTATAGACAATTCTATTTTCTAAACCCAGAAGTAAGTCCAAATTTCTCAAGCCAAAATCTGCATCAATTACTGCGACTTGCCGACCTTGTTGAGCTAAAGCCATCCCCAAGTTTGCTGTGCAAGTAGTTTTTCCTACTCCACCTTTACCAGAAGTAATCACAATAATTCTGCTCATAAGCTATTAGACATTAAGTAATTGTATATAATCAATTTTTGTTACAATACAAACCGCAATTTTATCAATAAAATTATGTTCTTGCCAAATATTAAGTTAGTTAGCAAATACTTTAAAAATGATATATCCTAAACCTTATATAAGTAACATTGTATGAGTATTCTTCTTGATTAAATTTTAATTTTTTATATTGAGGCCATTAACTGCCACAGGTTAAAAACATAAAAATATAATTTCGGGGATTTCTCATCTTATAGCCATCCTATTTAAGTTGTAATATTTTAGCGACAGTTAGAAGCTAGAAGTTAGGAGCCAGGAGTCATAATTCCAAAGATTTTCAGTTAAAATCAGATATTAACATTATAAATCACTAGGTGTTTTAAAATAAATTCCTTGACCTTTGTTGGCAACTTTTTTCTGTTGTTTGCCTACTGAATTGACAGCTTTTAACCATCTGTTGCTGCCTTTTTTCTTTCCAGCTCAAGGTTTTTGTAAAGTTTTTAGTCCCTTCTGAAACTTTCGGTAATACTGAGGAATTGGAACCTATTCTTCAAGGCTAGTGTTCAAGAAATCTTTCAGCACCCTCATCAATACCCAAAGTATTTTCCTGGGTAGGTTTGACAACAGTAGTCAAGGTGGGAACTGATTTATCCTCCAACAACTTGACATGACATAATGCCCATCAGTTTTGTGGCTAATAGTAACTTTTTTTATTCGACAACCATAACCATCTGGCAATGGCGCATGTTTAATTAACTTGACCTTACCTATTTTGGGTAAATTAATTTTATTTCCTTCCACACAGTCTGGCTTGATTTGAGGATAAGTAAAGCTACGATAACGACCTTTTCCTTTTAATCTTTATTTACCTAATATTGGCCCGTTTCTATCTACTTTAAACCACCTATCAAAGGCTAGTTTTACCGGCTTAATGCAATCTGGCAATACTTGAGAGTGAATTAATTTGTACTGACGAAATCTTGTAAAGGTATTTACCAAATTTTTTTTCTGGGAGTAATAATCTGGATGATTTCTAAGTTTGGGAATTGGCATGATTAACAGACAAGCATTAACCGGACAACGGTTGTCTTTCCACCTAGAGATCCCCCGGCTCAATCTATAGTTGTACTAACGACGCAACAAATCTAACCAAAATTTCTTAAGTAGCTACTTGCTCCTTATTGAGCCATTGCTGTTACTATCAACATCCTCCCCGGCCTAAAGGCATGGGAATCGGTAAGCAGTTTGCATATCTGTTTTAACTTTGTCTCTAAAGCTGACATAATACAAATTTGGGAAAATGACAACTATTATACAATTGAATTTTGTCAGGATTTGCGCAAAATATAAAAATATACGCCATCTGTAGTAACTAACGGCCGTTAACCCCTACTAGATATAGTGGTTTTGCGTAAGTCCTGTTTGTATCAAATGGTCGTTCAGTGCCAGATTTGAAAGCTCATTTAAGATTAACAACCAAGTACAGGAAACCAGAATAATATTGTCAATCAATGTCCCATTGAGTCCCATTCATTGACCGTCAATTTAGCTAAATAAATTGGTATAGCAATCTTATCTGAAAAGTGAGAGAGATAGGGGCAGGAACGCAAGAGGCAGAAGGAACAAGAGTTGGAGTTATTTTTTAAGAAAGCTAGGGATTTTATAGTCATTTCAAAAAGAGATGGAAAACTTTTTCTGCACCAAACGCGAGTTATAGCAAAAAATACTTGTCTCAATCTCAATTAAAATAACTATACATACCGGATTTAGGATTGCTATAGTTCTAAAGATGTAAGGATATGATTTTATGCATCTGTTGAATTGTCATAAGGTAGACAAGCCAAATCATTACTTATCTAACATTACCAATAAATTGATTAGAATAATCGGGTTTAATCACCCCCTTTTTTTTAAGGCAAAATGTTTTTAGAGAGTTACTCAAAATCTCCATTACAAAACAGGACTTTTGACTCTGTGCCTTCTGACTTCTGAGTTTGTTAACGATATATCTTAGCAAAATCTTTAGTTCTACTAATGCGAATCCCTTGGCCTAAGATATAAGCCACTTCAGGATAAAATTGGACTGGTACTTTTTCTGGTCCTCTAGCAACTTGATTTGCAATTCTAATTAGAGTTGGCTCCATTTGCAAAGTCATAATTACACTCCTAGAATTGCCTTTAGCACCTGCATGGACTACTCCTCGTAAACGACCCCAGACAAGAATGTCCCCATCTGCAATTACAGAGCCACCAGGATTGAGGTCTCCTAAAATTATTATCGTACCTGGATGCCGAATTTCCACCCCAGAACGTACGGTCATTTGTAGATAAAGTGGTTCAGCTAAAGGTTGAACTTTCTCTGTAGAAGTTGGACTTAGGGTACTCTTTGCCGATTTTTGTTCCACAGAATAGCCTACTGTAGCTGCTGCTACAGCAGTCTGACGACGTGAGGTGCTGACTCTTTTTAATTTTAGTTCTACTTCTAAAAGAGCTTCGGCTATTTCTTGGAGTTGACGGGTATCTAATAGGCGGTCAAATGCAATTAGCTCTACTTCTGTTTTTGGTTGCCAAAATTTCTCTCCTGCCTTAAGGCGTTGCTTTAACTGTTGCCAAATTTCTGTCCAGGTCATGGCTATTGGACTTTCTATTTCACCATGATTGAATTCTGGTGGCAATAGTAATAACAACTTTCCTTCCTCTGTTTTAAACCTGACTTGTAAGTTGGTACTTACTTCTTGTGTCGAGCTAGAAGTACTTGAGACGGAAGTATCAAAAGACATAAAGTGTGGGATGTTTTTTTATCTTTTCCTATTGGCAGACTATCCTATCATATCAGTTATTACTCAGAAGTTCTACTACTGTTTTATCTAAAATTTTCTAATGTCAGGTGTCAGGTGTTAGGTGTCAGGTGTTAGGTTTTAGGTGTTAGGTTTTAGGTTTGGACTTTGGACAAAAAGAAAAATTGGTTAGCGTAATATTTACACTAACCAGTCGGTAATTGTATTAGAAATCAAATCTGGAATTATCTTCTTTTCTCATATTATTTATCATCCTGAA
>JAKQYE010000217.1 GCA_023356605.1 Trichodesmium sp. MAG_R02
AGAAAACTAAACATGAAAATTTCTTCCTCCTTTCCATAGAAAGAGTCATGTTCATTTTCATTACCTTCTTCTTCCGTTGTAAGGGATAAAGCAATGAAATAGAGGAAGTATTTTCTTCCTATAATAACATTTGAATTTGCAGCACTTTCTCTCATTTTTCTACGAAAAATTGCATGTCTAAAATATGAGAGAAAAATAAATAACCAAATAAATCTCCTGATGGCAATGTATTTTCTCCGTTAGATATCTTAACACCTAACACCTAACACCTAACACCTAAAACCTAACACCTAACACCTAAAACCTAACACCTAACACCTAACACCTTAACATCAGTTTAATGCATACCAAATGATTATTTTTTTTCACTCCTATTACGCAAAAAATCTCCAACAATTCCTATTGTTCCTGAACCTATAATTAAAATTACACTCAGAGCATTAATATCAGGTTTAACTCCTGTACGGATCCGACTAAAAATTTCCATTGGCAATGTTGTCGAGCCATTTCCAGAAGTAAAACTAGCAATTAAAAAATCATCCATACTTAGTACAAAAGCTAGTAGACATCCAGATACAATTCCTGGTAATAATTGTGGCAATAATACTTTAAGAAAAGCGTCTACTGGCGTTGCTCCTAAATCAAGGGCAGCTTCCTCTAAATTAGGGTCTAAATCTGCCAATCTTGTAGAGACAACTAAACCTACATAAGCTAAACAAAATACAATATGAGCTGCAATAATTGTCCATAAACTTAATCTAATTGCCAGTGCAGCTAAAAATACTAAAGTAGCTACAGCGATCGCTATATCAGGAATAATTAATGGCAGATAAGAAATGCCCAGATATAAGGACTTACCACGAAACTTATATTTGGCCAAACCTACTGCCATTAAAGTACCAATAACTGCTGAAACAGCTACAGCAAAAAAAGCTACAGTTAAACTATTTTGCAGAGCAGTTAAAATCCTAGTATCCTGAAAAAATCTGATATACCATTGTAAGGTAAAACCCTCCCATCCTGCACTATATTTAGATTTATTGAAGCTATAAAAAGTCAGGACAAAAATTGGCAAGTACATGAATAAAAACATTAAAACTGTAAATATTACCTGCCAATAAATCTGAAATTTAGGTTGAGATTTAGACATATCTATTGGGATATTATCTTCTGGATTGATTGTCATCTTTAACTCGTTAACTAATCTTTATTCTTTATTTATAGCCGACATTCTACAGCTCTTCATATATCTTTATGTATATTTACATTTTCAAATAGACTTATACGAAAAAACTTCATTCTAGAACTTAATATCAATAGTTTTTATCAATAACTAATTTTTTATGATAAAATTAGCGACAATTCTTTATAAAAGTAAAAATTAAGGCCCATAGCTATAAGGCTTTCAGGGAAAGAATTCAGGGCGATAGATAAATAAAACTTATCAATTTAATGTTAAGAAGTGCGGAATGTCGGTTATAGGAAAAACAATAGTAGGATATTCGATAGATATTGAAGTTGACATCCTCCCCGGCTGTTAGGCACGGAGAGCCCTACCTAGCCCTAGACCCTCTAAGGGTTGACATCTCACAGGCTGCTGCTAATTTGGCAATAGTCTGATCCTGGCCAACCTGTTCGTTTTTTTGCCTCGGCATGCCCACCCACGACTAATATATTTCTTGACATTCCATGGAACTTTCCTACAAGGTTTTGGTTCTAACAATGTGGTTTATCAATCTCAAAAGTGCTGTCAACAAATAATCAGAGGAATAAACCAGGTTTTTGCTTGGGAGAGCGTAAGTTTTGAAAGAATTACTGATAAGTGAAACGACTTTATTTAGAGGGTCTACCATCACCAAATTTTAGTAAAAGAGTTATCCCTATAGTCACCGCTAAAATCAAAACCATACTCAAAGACGAACCAAAACCCCAATTTTGAGTAGTTCCTAAGAACTGATTATAAATTAATCGAGCAGCAGTCATACTCGAAGCACCACCCAATAATTCTGGGTCAACAAAATCTCCCAAAGAACTAATAAAAACCAGCAAAGAACCGGCAGCAATACCAGGTAAACTTTGGGGAACTGTCACCTTCCAAAAAGTTTGTATAGGAGTAGCACCTAAATCAGATGATGCCTCCAATAATCTCCGGTCTAATTTTTCTAAAGAAGCATAAAGAATCGTCACAATATAAGGTAAATAACTATAACTCATGCCAATGAAAACTGCCGGAGCTCGATTCAATAATTCCAAAGATGGTAATCCAATAATTCCAATAACTGAATTTAATACACCAGTAGGGCGTAAAATTGTAATCCAAGCATAAGAACGTAACAAAGATGAAGTCCAAAGTGGTAAAATAAAACCCAATAAAAGTATATTTCGCCACTTTTTCGGTGACATTAAAGCAATCCAATAAGCTACAGGAAACCCTAACAATAAACATAAAATTGTTGTACCTGTAGAAAAATATATTGAACGCCAAATTACCTTTAAATTTAAGGATTCAAAAACTCGTAAATAGTTACCGATACCATCAGGAATTACTAAATCTCCTGGTCGAATATTTTCTACTAAACTCAGCTCCAAAATTACTAAGGTTGGGAATACCAATAAAAATAGTAACCATAAACCTGCCGGACCTAGTAAAACTAAAGGACCTAAGATTTTCGCAAATATTTGACTCATACCATTTTTTGATTGAGAATTAAGGAAAGCTGGAACATATGGTTTAGTAGGCGTAGTCATATCAGTTATCAGCTCTAGTTAAGACTATCGACTGTATCAGGATTTCGATTTGATCAATTTCCTAACACTTTTTTATAGTGTTATAGAAATTGGAATATTTGTAAAGGATTGGGTTCTATGAATATTACGGGCAAGTTAAAAGTCAAAAGTTAAAAGTAATCTCTGACTAAGTTTTCGATGCCTAAATGCCTAGTGCTATAGTCAACCTATCTGATTTGTGAGAGAGATGGACAGCTAGAAGGCAGGAGGCAAAAATAACAGGAGCTGGAGCTATTTTTTGAAAAAAGAGTGTGATTTTACATACCAGATTTAGGATTGCTATATAATTATATGTTTAAGAACAAAAAAACTTATTAACCTTTACTTAGACTTGAATAACTCAAAAAAAATTGTAGAATAATCCCATAAATAAACTTAGGAATTTGTGTTCTTCCTTCTTTCAATTATTGACTTCTTAATTGATTCCAATATCTTTCATAAACTTCTTCATATTGACCCAGTGGAGCCAAACTTTCACACTTTTTAATAATTGACTCTGGAGGAAATAAAGTAGGGTCTTCCTTTAGTTCCTTGGGTAAGATTTGATAAGCTGCACGAGAAGATGTAGGAAAACTGAGCCTGTCCACAATTTGAGCTGCTACATCTGGCTGTAACATAAAGTTAATCCATTGATAAGCACCATCTGGGTTAGGAGCATTTTTGGGAATTACTAGTGTATCTGTCCACAGGGAAGAACCACTGTGTGGAGTGACATATTCTAAATCTTCATTTTCTGGTTTAATTTCTGCAGCATCAGAAGAATAACACATAGAAATCAATAAATCTTCTACTAAGATTTGAGACCGCCAACCATCTGTAGTAAAAGAAGCGATCGCTGGTTTGAGTTGGAGTAACTCTTGATAAGCTTGCTTAATATTTTCTACATTAGTAGAGTTGTAAGAATATCCTAATTTTCTTAAAGCACACCCCATCACCTCTCGCACATCATTTACTAAAGTCATCCGCTTCAATACCGAATCTCGATTTTCCCAGAGATATTCCCAGTCAGTAGGTGGAGTAGATAACAATTTGCTGTTGTAAATTAAACCAGTAGTTCCCCAACTCATGGGTATACTATAAACATTACCAGGATCGTATATTGGGTCTTGAAATTGGGGAAATAGATCGTCTAAACCAACAATTAGAGCATGGTCTAACTCCGTCAGCAAATTTAGGGCAGCCATTTTTTGCACCATATAATCAGATGGATAGATGATGCTATAAGCTCCACCCCCCCCTGCTTGGAATCTAGCTAACATTGACTCATTAGAGTCAAATACATCTGCAACTACTTTAATCCCGGTTTCATTGTAGAAGCGATCAAGCAAATCTTGATCTGTATACCCTGCCCAAGTATATATATATAGCAAATTTGGATTAGTCGTACGTCTAGGGTTAGATTTCACCTCAGCTAATCTCCAACCACAACTAGAAAGGGTTGAAATTGCAATAGTAGCTGCTGAGGCTTTCAGAAATTTACGCCTGGAAGTACTAGCATTTTGCTGGTGAGTTAGTTGAGCTATATCATTTCCCCAGTATTTCTGTAAATTAGTTGGAGGCACAGTAGTTACAAAAAGTTTAAAGTCAAAAGTAAGTTTACGTTTTTTAATTGTGTTTAACTATTTTTATACTCTTGGTTCACTTAAAGCCAAACAACTTTGCTTTGACCAGTAGACATAGATAGGAGTATTTAGGTTAGGTAAAGTTTCTTCTATATTTGCCTGCCTTACCATCATCTTATCCCCTGACAACAGGTTTATTTGATAATGTATATGGGTCCCCATATACATAACATTCGTCAACCTGCCTTCAAAACAATTTTCTGATACATCTGGAGAATACAGACTGAGATTCACTTTTTCTGGTCTCACACTTAGGACGACTGAAGCACCTCCATAGATTTCTTCGTCTTTTCCACTCATTTTTGATTGTTCTACAAAAATATTCAGACCACTATCTGTTTTGACAACCATGGTGGAATCACTATTGTGTTCGACACGACCTTGAAATAAATTCGTATCTCCAATAAAGTCTGCAATAAATGGACTTTCGGGACACTCATAAATTTCTTGAGGAGAACCTATTTGTTCTATTCTACCTTCATACATCACAGCAATGCGGTCTGACATGCTCATAGCCTCTTCTTGGTCGTGAGTTACCATCACAAATGTTACCCCCAAATCTCTATGTAAATTGGACAATTCCATTTGCATTTGTTTCCGTAGCTTTAAGTCTAAAGCCCCTAGAGGTTCATCTAATAATAATACTGCTGGACGATTTACTAAGGCCCTTGCTAGAGCCACCCGTTGTTGTTGTCCGCCAGATATTTGATTAGGATAGCGATCGACAAATTTCTCCATTTTCACCAACTGCAAAGCTTGTGCTACTTTTTCCTCGGTTTCGGCTCTTCCAAAACCTTTGATTCGTAGTCCAAAAGCAATATTATCTTTAACGCTTAGATGGTTAAATAAAGCGTAGCTTTGAAAAACAGTATTTACTGGACGACGGTAAGCAGGTGTTTGGCTCATAGATTGGCCTCGAATCATTATTTCACCTGCTGATGGAGTTTCAAATCCAGCTATTAAGCGTAACATGGTGGTTTTGCCACAGCCAGACGGTCCTAGGATACTAAAAAATTCTCCTTGGCGAATATTCAAGTCCACACCCCTTACTGCTGTGTGGCCTTCAAATACTTTAAATACTTTACGCAGTTCAACGTCATTTTGGGTTTGGGCTTGGGTTTGGGTTGTCTCAATATTCGGTACAGTTTGAGTCATAATTATTATGTTTTGAGTCAAGAGGACCCTTGAGAAAATGGGTTATCAGCTAATTTAAGTATTAGATTTTTTAGTATTTTAACAGTTTAAGCTATTACCTTTACAAATTCTAAGTATAGCTAGGTGTTCTTAGAAGTCTACAACAAACAATCTGTAAAATGGATGTGGTTTATCAATCTCAAAAATGCTGTAAGGTTACTTTAAAATAAGGGGCAGAAGGCACTTATGCTGAATTTAGGGGGGTTGGAACTTTTTTTTAATAAGTCCAGTTGTTTGAAAGATAGTTTTGGATTGCTATATTAACAGGACTTACCCAGGCAAACTGAGAAACCCGGTTTCTCCTAGATATTTATGTGTTAAAAACAATGATTTACTGTATAAACTGGGTTTCTTTGCATAAGTCCTGATCAAAAATAACAACCTAATTCCCTTTTTTAGTAGCATTTGGTTTTCACGTCCCATATCAAAGCGCTATAATAGTTATTCTGTTAATAAATAACTATTATTAGGTGAGGGAGATGCATTTGGAGTGCTAGATGATTTTTTGGTTTCTGACTCATCTTTTTGATCAGAAGATTCTTGGCCCTCATCCGATGATTCTTCTATTTTTTCTGATTTTTCCCATTCGGAAACTGGTTTAGTTAAGACATTTTTGAAGTTCACAGATAACAATAACACAGATACTTCTTCTGGGGGTTCTCCTTCCGGTTCTAATTGAGAATATATAAAATCACCTTTAAAGTCTGGTTGACCTAAAAATAGACGACTGTTTTGACCGTCTTTGAGTTGAATTTCTACAGTTATTTCTGGTTTTTCTAAACCATATTCTGATAACTGAGAAACTGAGGCGGTGATGGAGCGATCGCTTTTTAAGTTTTTTAGTTCACCTAATAAAAATTCAACTGTTGGTAAATCAGCTTTTTTTTCTATAGGTGTAATTATATTCCAGGTTTTTTCTTCTGCTTCTTCATCGATTTTTAAGGTTAATGTTTCTAATGGTTTTTTGATGGTAATAATTTGAATCTGTTCTGAATCAAAATCAAACACTTGTTTTTGTTTTTTTTGAATTTCTGCCTGTTGTTGTTTACCTCGAATTTCATATAAGTAAACAAATCCTCCCAAAGCAAATGCTATTAAGACTAATATTAAAGTTGTTCTTTGAATTTTCATTTTATTTATGGCTTGAGAAAGTGTGTAGGGAGGTTATATATAAATTCCTCCGTACGGAGTAGGAAGTAAGGGAGAGGAAATATAGCAATTTGGGAAATATCACTATCTTCTCCACTTCTCCATATGTTTGTTAAGAGAATGAAACTGCCCTGGAGAAAGGAGGTCTTTTTGACTTTTTATCGTCGCTGCCACCAGATTATTCCACCAATTGTAAAAGATAAAATTGGCAAAATTATAACTGCCATCCAACCTAAAAATCTGGCTTGGATTAAACTCATTACAATACGACGATTTGTAGTTTTTTTCGGACTAATAGAAAGTGTTTTTTGTTCTGGTTTACTTAACCAAGAAACTGAGTTAAGAAAGATATCCCCATTCAGTTGTTGTTGAAACCAACCATTTGTGACAAATTGAGAATTTCCTAACACTACCAAACGTGCCTCTTCTGATTTATTTTCTGATTTTGCTTCTATTTTACTAAAGCCTAATTCATCTGGGGGTTGACCAGGAAGTGGGGAAATAACTTCTGCTGAAGTTGTCTGTTTTTCTACTTCTAATTCTGAAGTAGAAGTTGCTACGGGTTCGTTCGGGGGTTGACCAGGAAGTGGAGGAATAGGAGTAAGTTCTAGTTCTGTTTCCTGACTTTTTTCCCCAGTGGAAGAACGAGTCAAAGCTACACCTAAAGATAATGGTCCAATGCGATCGCGACCTTCATTAAACCTTAACTGGCCCCTTAAATCTGTTTCGGCCCAACTTTGGTCATTGGTCCAAATGAGAGGACTTTCTTCTATCCCATCTCTGGCCTCACTTTCTATGGCTCGGGCAAAGGGATATAATGAAACACCATTACCAAAGTCTTGAGTAATAGGATGTTCTCCATACTGGGTAACTAATACGACCCAGGGGTCAAGACCTACTAATCGGCCAATTTTGGGGTCATCTATTGCTAGGCGATCATCAACTAATACACCCCACTCTTGAAATAAATTATTTAATCCTGGGTCGGTGCTTGGGTCTAACATTATCAATACACCGCCTCCTTGGTTTAAATACTCTTGTAAAGCGGTAACTTCTGCTTCTAAAAATTCTCTTTGAGCACCAGCAATAATCAGAACATCTGCATCTTCTGGTACTTGAGAAATGGTTGCCAAATTGATAGATTCTATTATGTAATTTTTACTTTCAAGTGCATTAACTGCTTCGGAAAATCCTTTTTGACCTTCTTCTAATTCTCGTTCCCCATGACCTTGAATAAAGTAGATTTTTAAAATTCTACTACCAAGTATTTTTTCAATACTATTTGTGAGTTTAGATTCAGTTAGGGGTTCTAGTTGTCTACTAATAATAACTTCTTTTTTGTCTCCGACTTCTAGATGAATTTCTCCTAATTGTTTGACTCCAAATTGATTGGCTTTTCCTGGTTGTGTTTGAGGGTCTACTAACTCAAACCTAAATTTACCATTTCCTCGCCTTTGATAATTTTCTATTACCTGGGTATATTGGGGATTTTCCCCTCGGTCAAATATCCAAAGTTTGACTGGTTGTTCTAGATTTTCTAATACTTCTATGGTTTGTGGTGATAATGTAAATTTTTGGTTTTCAGTGAAGTCTATTCTAGTTTGATAACGAACTGCTAGAAAGTTAATTAGTCCCAAAATTATTAGTACTGAAATAGTAGAAAAAATTGCATTTGTACCTGCTTCAGTTGCTCGACCACTCCACCAAGTTATGATTGAGTTTTGTTCTATAGAATAAGCTTGATAAAAAATCCATAAACTGGTTATTATTATGGCAGCAGTTATCAAAGCTAATGGTATAGGTTGCCAGGTTCCTGACACAAAACCTGCTGATACACCGATAATAGTTAAAATTGGTCCTAGCCAAAAGAAATAATTCCAAGTACTTTTGATAATTTTCATATTATCTTTTTTTCAATCTCTAAGTTGTCTTGAGTAGGAAATCAGGGATAAAATGGCATTTACCCCCTCATGGCATTTGCCCCCTCATAGTGTTCCCTACCTCATAGCGTTTGCTCTCTTATAGGATCTGCCCCCTACAGATTAGGTATTATATACGAGGTGTGGGTAAGTCCTGGTATTTATGGATAGCCTTTTTCCTCTAATAGTAAGTATATTTAAAAATAGATTTTCTGCTGCTAGACGGGATGGCGCTTCAGCTAGTTCATCAATTTTTATAATTAAAATGTTTTAATTTTCGACTCCTTACAAAATACCTACTAAAACTTTGCCTAAATATTTTACATCCTCTGGTCTTTTAAACCAATTAATATCTTGTGTAATTTGTTTCTCAGTTTTTTTTGACAGGACTTACGTAAAGAAACCTGGTTAAGAGAGTAAATCATTGTTTTTAACACATAAATATCTAGGAGAAACCGGGTTTCTCGGTTTGCCTCCGTAAGTCCTGTTGACTTACCAATATCCTACAGATATCCCATTGTTACTGCGCCATATAAAATATTATTTTCTGGGATTTCAGCTAATGCAATTAATTTTACAGCTACCTGAGTCAAACCTCTAGTTAAATCGTCATTTTTTCCTTTAATAATTAACAAATTATTTGTAGAATGTAATAAATAATCTAAGTTACTTTTTAACGAATTGTTGACTTTTAAAGGGTATTCAATTATTAGCTGACAATGACAACAATGAATATTTTTTAATAAAGTTGGGGAGACTAAAATTTCTCATCTAGCAGTTTCATTACTTAAATTTACAAAAGGTAAAATATCTTCCTAGGTCAGCCCGAAATCCTAACTTTTTCGGCTTAAACCAGCAAACTTCTGGTATTTTTTGCCTGCCCAATAAGGCTCAAACTTTTATATTTTAATGCTTTTATGATTAATCAGCCAGCCGCTAAGTACTAAGGCAAAATTAATCTAATAGGGTTTCAACTAAGTTATAAACTACCTTTTTTATCTCTCCCCAAGGGGAAAGTTAAAAATCTGATTTTAAAAATTAATTTTTTTGAGGTCCTCAGTAGTTTTAGGAGTTTATTTCCATTTTTCTAAGGAATGTAGAATCATTTTAGATAAGAACCCAGGAGCATAATGTTAGATTTGCCAACTCTTAGATAATAGGTTGTCTACAGAGGGCGAATGCCATTGGCGTCTACTATATATATTTTCTAAATGTCTTTTGTATAACTACAGCTATGGCAAACTATAATCTTTCTTTTGGAAAATCAAGAGTAAAGATTTTTAGCGATCGCTATTTTGGAGCTTTAATAGTTGTGAATAAGGAGGGTTCAAAAGTGGGAATTTTACCTTTAAATCAGAGAAATTAGCGATCGCTCAAATGAGCAAGGAGTTTAGGACCCTATCTTCATCCCCTGGGTAAGTTGGCCTTATGTGGCAGAATACAATGGAAAAGGATGGCCAATTGACAGCTTATATAGCTCTATGTGGCGCCGAGAAAACTTTAATGTTTTGTGGGAAGAAGTTTTTTAGACTATTACTGAGGCTTATAATCTAATTTATCCATGGTTTAGTTTTTGGGTGTTGCTTACAGCAGTTTTCATGTCGGTAGACCACAGTAGGGACGTTGCATGCAACGTCCCTACAAGGTTTTAGGAAGATACAAAATGAAGCAAGACCCAGAAGTAATGGGTGGTAAACCTTGCATTCGAGGTTTGCGGGTTACTGTTGGTACTATAGTGGGGTTGATGGCGTCTGGTCATTCAAGTGAAGATATTTTAATGGCATATCCTTATTTGGAATCAGAGGATTTGCAAGAGGCTCTAAGTTATGCTGCCTGGGGTGTTGAAGAAGTAGAAATTCCCTTATGGAGCAGATGAAAATCTTGATTGA
>JAKQYE010000218.1 GCA_023356605.1 Trichodesmium sp. MAG_R02
TCCCCAATTGTAAGCATGACGCGCTACACCCGCGTGTTTGGCCAGCAGCGTTTTTTGCTGGTTTGTGGGGTGTAATTCAGTTTTGAATCCTAGTATCATAAAACAGATAATTCCAGATTTTCAGAGATAATCTCAGATTTTAGCCAACAGTTACAAACCCTAGGTAAGGGGGGGCACTATTGACTTTTGATACGCAAATAGGGCATGGACATTTATAAATTGTAAAACTCAGTCAGGAATTATCTCTAACTTTTGACTTTTGACTTGATAAAGAGCCAGTTTCTGTTGATAAGTTCCTACAAGTTTAGACATGAGTTGCTCCACATCTGTTTCAGTTTCTCCAAATGAAGGCCAAACCAGATGTAACTTTTTAAAAGCTTCTTCTACTCTCCCTTCTTCAATATCTTTAAGAGCATTTTTGTCACGAATCAATTCTATAGCTACACGGTCTTGATAGGTAGGACCAAAATTCTTAGCTTTGACCACAGGGGCAAACCTATCCCAGGAGGTACTCAAAAATTGATATCTACCAGCAGCATCAGAACAAAGTTCCTTACCATTACTATTAGCACATTTGAGTTCTCTGGGATGGTCTTCAAAGCTAGAGAAATGACTACCTGTGTATTGACGATAATAACCCTTGGGCCCAGTTGTCCCTTCTGTGACAGCGATTGTATCTAGAAAAGCTCTAATTCTAGGAACATTGACTGGATAAGCCCAATTTTTAGTTGGATCAATTTCTGGCATAGCTACTGATGTTACTGACTTATTTTGATCAGCATTTACACCCCCACTTACTTGCCGAAATAATTGTGAGATTGCCATCAATAATACGAAAATAACTAATAGGGAGGAACCTAGCTGTAGGTTAAATAATTTAGACCAGTTCAAAGGTTTTTTGTGCCCTTTAACAGTAGTCCGGTAGTTCTTAATTTTGTCTTGAAAAGAAACTGATTTTTTTAAGTTTGTGGTTCTTGGAGAGAATGTTTTTTTTTTTAGTATTAGAGAGTATTCCAGCTTGTTGACCAAATTTTAGCAGAGAATTAATAGTTTCTATTCGTTTTTGTTGATTAGATTGGCGGTTATGAGAACGAATACTCCGCATATTTGCAAATGCTATAATATCTGCTGAAGTTACTTTTTCTAGTGGTTTTTTGACGAATTTCAGAAACATTTGAGCTATATATAGATGAGAAGATTGCTGTATGGGAGGAATTTGTTGTAACCACATACGTATTAACTCAATATCTGAATTTTTTTGGTGTGGACTTATTTGTTGTTCTTGTTGGCCATACATGACATAGTACCTAAATATTTTATGTTAAGACATCACAATTGAATTATAGGTTAATACAGTTCAGATAAAACGAAAAATTGGCGTTGCTGAATTATGAGATGAATCTGATTGGAAGCGCAACACCTACCGAAATGGGGATAGTGTAACAACTGAATAGCATACCTCTGTATGTCCAGAGATATACTAGAATAACACAATGTTTTTCGATGCAATCAGGCAAAGTATTGTCGCCAGTGTGTATTTTCCTCCTCCGCTTTCATCTTAATCTCCATTAGTAGCACTTAAACAAAATAGAGGGAGAAAAAAGAATCAAATATAGATGGGCAAAGGCTTTTACGTCAAAAAAGTATGAATACTGAATAAGCCCCGATTCTAGCCATTTTTATGGCCACGACGTAATTTCCTTGTCTAGGCTGACTTTGATCTATCTTTTCGAGCATAAAATGTTTAACTACCATTAGGAATAAACTGAGGGTAATTAACTGTTGAACTAAAAATGTAGAAACTTGTTATTATTTGTATAAAAGTGGTATAGAATATAAAGTAGGTCTCAACAAAGTAGAATAAGGCGAAGTAATAGTGACTGCTAGACGAGGTAATTTAAAAGCTAGAGGTTAATCCACAATATAGGAAAAAACTCCGTGTTTATGGGGATGACAAAAAAACTATCCGTCCGTTACATTAAAAGTATATTTATCAGGACTTACGCAGTACCGCTATATATAGTGTATTTTTGATAATTATTTTAGATATTTACAGTACAGTTAGTGCCTTTGCGTAAGTCCTGTTTATTTATCAGGACCTACGCAAAGCAACCCGGTTTCTACAGTAAATCATTGTTTTTAACACATAAATATCTACGAGAAACCGGGTTTCTCAGTTTGCCTGCGTAAGTCCAGTTTAATACTATAGTTGTTTCAAATAAAAATAAAACACTTTTTCTTCTGAAAATTAGTCATAGCTAGAAATAGTTGTCTCAATTTAAATTAAACTAATTATAAATCAGAACCTAGTTTCATACTCAATAGACAACACAGCATTGTCATCGAAATTACTACCACCCCGGAGACGTACTTTATCATTAATTTGATAATCCAAAGACAACTCTGTTGCTTCAAGTATAGTCGCGGATACTCCGACTTTATCGGTCACGTCAATACCAACCTCCAGACCCCAACCCAAACTATTAGCACGTTGGGAACCACTTTTAGGAATACTCGCAGGAAATATCCGAAATTCACTTAATCCCGTCCCTTCAATAATATCCTGTTGTATAGTACTAAATATAGCAGTACTCGCTACATTTGCTAATGCTAAACTTCTGTCCGCACTAAGGGTATCAACAATATTACCACCTAATAAACTGACTATTTGTGTCTCTGTCCGCTGTGGAGAACTTGTCAGCTCTAAATTATCTTCTAACTTTGATAGCAGTCCTTTTGCTTTAGCGATAATTTTAATTTTCTGACTACTACTCAATGTACCTGGAGATGGAGCATCTATAGTTTCAGCAGAAAATGCTGAATTCGCTCTTGATGCTGATGAGCCACTGGTATCAAAAGCAGATGCTAACAACTGTATATCTAGCATAGGGTCAAGTCCATTATTCGGGGTAAGTTCAGCTATATTTTTATAGCTACGGTCTAAACGTAATTCTGTACTAAATAAATTGATTGTACCTCCTTCTAAATTAATCGTACCACTGGGACGAATATCCCTAAGAGTACCATTGATAAGTAAATTACCTGCAACTTGAAAATTAGCTAATCCAGGACTCGACATCTCTAGGCGATCGCTCAACACCAACTGAAAATCATTCAAACCCACCTCAAATTCTCCCAAACCAGAGCTTCCCTTATCTGTTTGATTTTCCCCCACTGCCACTTCTGCCAAACCTACTGCTTGATTCAAAAATATCTCACCTTGAGATACCTCAACTCTACCACCAACATCAGGTTGCAAAGCTGTACCTGTAATTACTACTTTACCATCAATACCACCTTTAAAAGCTTTTTGAAAGTTTACCTTAAGTTTTTCTAGGGTAATGGTCAGGGGATTATTGATATTTGAATCTTCCCTGGCTAAGAGTTCGAAAAGTGGTAAAACTCCAGTAACTTCAACCACACCATCACTAATATTTCCTTTGATTTTTTCGACTTCCAGGCGATCGCTATTAAATAAAACCATACCTTCTAGGTCTGTTAAAGGTTCAGGAAATGCTGTTGCAGCTATATTTACATCCGCAAATTTGGCATATCCCTCTGCTCGTGGTTCTTTTAATGTTCCTTTAATCTGCAATGATATATCACCTTTACCTGAGCTTAAAGTCACCTGGTCGGTCAAAATATTTACTATTTGGAAGGCATCATTTTTAATATTTAAGCTTAAGTCAATTAAATTACTAGCCGGGTCAACTTTAGCGAAAGGTAATTTAATAGGTATATAACCTCCATATAAAATAGGGTCTCCAATTATAGAAAGACTACCATCAAAACCGAGTCGCCCGGCTTTATAGCTAAAATCTGTTTGTGCTTTTGCAATAGGTTCTTCGTTTAGAGTTCCATCTACTATATTAATTTTACCGATAGCTTTGGGATCTTCAAAATTTCCATCTAATTCTGTTTCTAAATTCACCTTTCCTGTAATATTGATATTTGGCGGTACATAACTCTGAGCAAACTTTTGTATTTCTGCCAAGTCTACATTTTTTAGTTGTAATTTCCCACTTTGATTTTTTGTACTCAAATCTCCATTAAAAGCTAATAATGTTTCTCCTACTTGCACTTCTAGGGGTTGAACTTTTAGGACCTCATTTTCATACTTACCTTGTACAAGAAAATTATCTATCTTGTAAACTCCCCAACTCCAATCATTACCTTTGATATCAAATCTCCCATCAACACCAGACTGCAAAGATCCTTCTGCCATTATTTCCCCAGAAAAAGTAACATCTAGATCAGCAAGGGGTGCTATTGGTACGGGAGTCTTTGGTTCTTGACTTTCTTGCTGTTGTTTGAGCAAAGCTTGAATTTCGGCAAACCGACGCAACTGCATAATTACTGATGTATTTTCAGGAAAACCTACTGGTGATGTTTGCACATCTGCTGCCTTAGCATAATTTGGAGTTGCCACTCCCCGTCCAATATCTTCTAAATCAAACCATTGGAAAGCAGTCAAAATATCTTGCGCTTCTCCTTTTTCTATTTTTAGAGTAGCTGCAAATTTGGGGTCAAAAGTAGCACCTGGTGAATTAATATCAACCATTGCTTGTAAGACATATCGACTTTCACCTAATAGCAATGTGCCATCATTAAGATTTGCTTTCCCTTGAACATAATTTATATCTGCTGTAAAACTTTCAGCATCTATGTAACCAATACTAGGTTTTGTCACCTCTAAATTTCCATCTGCTTTGATAGACTTAATATCAAACGTTCTCAAATCAGATACAGCTATTTTTGCGGATGCTTCCCCAGAAACTCCACCAATACCAAACTGCTCTGGTGGTGCTATACCTAACAACTCCAGAGGAAATTTTGCTAATGTTACTAGAAAGTTTTCTCCTTCAGTAACACCCGCGATTTTTGCCCGGTCTCGTTTCACTAAAAAAGCAGTGGGAAAATAAGTTTTATCTAACACCAATTCCAGAGTGTCATTCTTACCAGCAATTTTAAAGTTTACCCCTTGAGTAATTCCTGCATTTAATTTTCCTGATAACTCGGAATCAAAATCCACCTTATTTACTGCTAAATTTCTCAACACTACATCACCAACTAAGTTTAAGTCTGTAATAGATTTTCCCACAACTTTCCCATCAAAGTTGACTCTACCTGTTAATAATTCACCTTTTTTTTCTAAAGGTAAATTTTTCGTTAACTTTTCTATTGGCAAAGATGCTAAGTTGAAATCTGACAAATTGACGTTAATATTAATTCCAGAAATAGTAGGAGTTTTTTGTGCTGTCAAATCTATACCTACTAATCCATTAACATTAACTTCTGGGGGAATGGTAACTTTTTCTATTTCTATTTGTTTCTGATTCCACCTAAACAAACCATCGAAAGATTTCTCAATCACTGGTAATTCTGAAAGTGTTAATTTTGCTTTTGCTTGAATCGCTTCTGGACTTAAGTTTGCCAGACTTCCTGATAAGTCAATTTTGCTATTAAATAACCCTCCAATTACAGGTAAATTTTCAGCTTGCCCTAATAATTGTTGAGCTTTTCTAACAGCAGCAACAGCAGGTTTTGCCTGTTCCTGTTTTTCTAAAGCTGCTGAAAATTGCTCTAAGGGAATTTGGTCTCCTACTACAGCAGCTTGCCATTGTTTACCTACTAATTCTCCAGTAATATTTACGGCTCCACCCTCAGCAAAAATTAGTTTTCCTTCTGCTTCAGCTGCTATAGCTTCTAGGTTTAAATTATCTAAATTTCCTGCTAATTTAGCATTCCCAAAAATATTCCCATTTATTGTTTCTAAATAACTTAAGTTTTCTGAGGAAACTACCTCTATTTCTTTGGCTATTTTTTTGACAAAACTTAGAGGGATAGGATCAGCGATCGCTACTGCTTCAAAATTTCCTTGCTCTAGTTGACCTGTCGCATTAATTGTATTATTTGCAATTATTAATTTTCCACTTCCATCAGCCACTATAGCTTGAGGATTCAAATTATTAACATTAGCAAATACACTTAAATTTCCAAATATTTCTCCTTCTATTCCTGGAGGTAAAGTGGCACTTTGAGGAAGAGACATCAAATCAGTTTTTCTGATTATTTTTTCTAAAGGGCGTAAACTAATTTTTGCTGTTTCTATATTTGCTAAAAAGTTACCTTGCTTAAGCTTTCCATCGATATTAATATAATTATTATCAATAAATAGCTGACTTTTAGCTTTTGCGCTTATTGCTTCTGGAGCTAAGTTTTTCAAAGTTCCAGAAAAATCAGCATTGAGATTAACTTGACTATTTAACGATTTAATAGTATTAATTTGAGTTTGTAAAGTTTCGATTTGATTAGTTTCAACTGGTATTAAACCAGACATTAAAATCGACCCTCCCAAATCTAAAAGTGGATTTACTGCTAATTTATTGCTATTAACTGAGGCTTGAAAATTTCCTTGATTTAATTTTCCTTGAGCGTCAATTGTTCCTCCGGCAATCAGAACTTTGCCATCTCCATTAATAGTAATTCCTTCAGGAGTTAAATTATTAATATTTCCATAAACTGTAGCTCTGCCTTTAACTTTTCCATCAGTACCTTGTGGCAAAATACTACTTTTAGGAGAAACTATTCCGGTTCCCATAAATATTTTTTCTACAGCACTTATAGCGATTTGATTTGTTTGAACTGTAGTTTGGAAATTACCTCTTTTTAAATTACCTGTAGCCTTAATTATTCCTGGTTCAACTTTGAGATTTCCAGTGAAGTTTCCTGTGAGATTTTCTAGTAAAAACTCTGGGGATAGATTAGTGATATCTCCTGATAAATTTGCCTGACCACTTAACTTACCATTGATAGATTTTACTCGTGGAATATTTGTCTTAATCAGATTTAATTGTTCCTGGTCAGTAATAATTCCAGAATTAGCTGCAGATAAACCTAAATCTAGTAAAGGATTCATTGGTAATTCTTCAGTATAAACTAATACTTGGAATCCACCATTCTTAACTTTACCGTTAGTGTCAATTCTACCATTAGCAAGATCAATATTTCCGTCAATATTCGCTGTTATTCCTGCTAAACTTAAATTATTTATATTCCCAGATACAGTTGCTTTACCACTAATTTTTCCATCCCTTTGACTAGACAATATTGAATTAGAAGTTATCAGAATATCTGAATTTCTGGCAATTCTTTCTAAAGCACTTAAACTAAGTCGATTAGCTATCCCTTTTCCTTGCAAATTACCATTATTGACTTCACCATTCAGATTAATTTGACCATCAGCAAGATTAACTACGCCAGTTCCACTGCCATTAATACTATTAATTGAAAATTTACTTGTCAGACCAGAAAAATTAACTTTACCATTAAGAATACCTTCTAATCCTGATGGCAAACCTAAGGGTTGTAACGATTTATTATCTAAATTAATTTGATTAGCAGTGGCATCGAATTGCCAGTTTTCTAAATTAGCATTACCATTAATATTAACTGTTCCGCCGCCAATGTTAACAACAGTATTTCTAATATTTGCCTGACTATTAATAATATCAACAGTACCACTTAAAGGATAAACTGCTTTAGGTAACTGCCATTGAATTTGCCCCTTGAGAGTTTCTAGAGGGCCAGAAATTTTAACCTCCGTAGAAAATTCACCAATGGGAAGAGGAGAAGTCATGTTGTATTGTTGAGCGATCGCTTCCACAGGTAAATTTTGCACCCGCAAGTCTAAATCAACTGTTGGGTTAAATTTCGTTTCTGGCTCCTGAGTTTGTAGAGACTTTCCATTCAACCTACCTACACCATGACTTCCAAGTTCTAATTTCTTACTTCCCAGCTTAGGGGGGGTAAGGATAGAGTTAACTTCCGCCTTTTGGGAGAGTATGGGGAGAATTGAATTCTTAGCTTGTGGGAGGTAAGAAAGGGGTTTCATTCCAGGCTTAGGGTTAGTAGGAGGGGAGTTGACTTCTAGAACAGCCCCTTTACCAGTTATTTTACCTCCCAACATTGGATTAATTTGTAAGTCGGAGAAACTGGCAGCTACATTAACAGGTTGAAAATCTTGGTTAAACTGGGAACTAACAGTAAACTTAGTAGCGATATCTTTAAATCTTAAGCGATCAATCCTAGTAACTTCAGTAGTTTGAATTTTTCCTGATACCACCGGTTCAAGTAAACTACCAGAAAACTTGATATCAGTTTTTACCTTCCCTTCTAATAAAGGTCTGATCCTTTGAATTTGAGCATTGATCTGCTGTAACTGTTGTTTAGTTTCTAATGATGTAATGTTACTCGATAGCAAATTAATCTCTCTTGTCCCAGTGTTAAACAAAGTTTCAAAAGAAACAGGTAAAACAGTTCCCTGCAAATCAAGTTTAATGTTCTCTAAATCCAAATTTCTTGATGTTTCTGCTGCACCTCGGAATTTTAACCCAATATTCCCGTACTCCCCATCCAAGCTTTCCACATTAACTTTTGGCCAAGCAATATTAGCAACTGTATTCAGGTTAATTTGGTTGCTGAGGAAATCAGTATTTGCCCTAAACTTCTGTAAGCTAACCTTTCCTCTAACATCTTGCACAATATCTGCGATATCATCAGCTATTTTAACCTGAGCGCGGAGGTTGGCATCTAATTCTCCACTTTCTAGATTTATATCAGGAATTATTTCTACTGCAGATGCTAAGGTACTAAAAATCGGGAGTTGCAGTTTTTTTGCTACAACATTAGCTTTAATTTCCGAGGTTGTAAGATTAGCATCAGCATTAATCTTAAAATTGCCACCATCTATAACTATGCCATTAAGATTTAGTAACCAACGTTGTCCTTGCTCTTGAGAGCGAACTTCCGTTTTACTTAAATCTAAAAGAATTGGGGTAGAAGATTTTCCTTTTGGCGATGGTCTAATAGTAACATCTAGTTCTGGAAAATTTAGCCTTTCAATGTCAAAAATTAATGGTCCACGAGGTAATTCTGCCAATTTTGGTATAGCTAATGAACCATCAGTTTTTTGCTGTACATAAGCTTGAGATTTTCCGAATGTAATATCTAGTTTGACGGTTTTGAATAAAATTGGTCCAAGAGGAAATGTTACTCTGACTACTTCAGTTGAGGCACTAATTGAGTCACTTGAAGTCGGAGGTAGAAATGAAGGGCCAAACTCTATATAACCGAGGCCAAATTTCTTCAGTTCTCCCACTTGGACTGGTCTTTGCATTAATTGGCCTAGGCTCTTACTGACCATTGGAGCTAGTTTTTTCTGTACAAACCAGGTTCCTGCTATTCCTCCTGCTACTGAGACAATACCTAATCCTATACCACCAATAATTATTATTCGTATCCATTTTTTGGTGGTGAAAAGGTTGGTGTGGTCATTCGGATTTTTTGGGACGTTTGTCATTTCAGTTATCAGTTATCAGTTATCAGTTATCAGTATCTCCGGCTCTATTAAGAGGCTTGAAATACGGATTTTTTTTCTATCTTCTCGAAATGGGTGGCTTGAGACCTTATTTGTTAGTCATCAGCAAATTGCAGAGCCGATGTTACGCACTCCATATCTGAAACCCTGGATATTTGGTTCTTAACTAAAGGCTTTAAATGTGTTTTAACTATAGCTGAAGTTAGAAGACAGAGTGCAAAAAGTAGAAGGTAGAAGTTTTTTTGCTATTGTCACGCTAATTTTACCGAAAAATTTGGTTTAAAGCCTCGCCCATAAGCGGGCAACTTTTTAGTTTATTTTTTTCCATAGGTTATGTTATCTTGCTTTTTAGTTTACAAGAAATATATTAGTCGCGGGTGGGCATACACCAGACAAAAAACAGACAGGTTAGCCAGCATAAGGCTACTGCCAAAGTAAATGCAGCAGTAAATATATTAGTCGCGGGTGGGCATACCGAGACTTTTAACGGACGTGGAGGTAAGCATAAGACTACTTTCAAAGTAGTAGCAGCCTGTGATATGTCAACCCGCCGAGGAGTTAAGGCTCGGTTGTTTCCCCGTGCCTTTAGGCCGGGGAGAATGTCAAAAATGCTGGGGAAACTCTATGAAACAGACCTAGGTCAGACCAAAGTTAGAGTAAATAAAGAGGGCCATCAACAGCATTTAAATAATTTAATAAAGTTAAACGAAATTATACATTTATAGTGACACACTTAGGGCGTTGCTGATTTTGGGTATGATTTGTATTTTTTGTAATGGCTAAACTATTGAATAACAACTATTTGAGATTGTCGAATTTTTATTTTCATACCTTGATTCAGCAACAGCCACTTAGTTTATATTTATAGTCATTTAACTTTAGATTGAGACATTTTTTTTGCTATACAAGTATTTTATCCAAAAAAAATGTTTCATTCTTATTTAAGATAACTATACAGGACTTACGCAAAGACACCATATATAGCGCATGACAATTTCGACGAACTTCACTATAGTCACGTGCGATCGCCTAACTATTTTTATTCAAAAACCTTTAGTTTTTCAAGTCAAATA
>JAKQYE010000219.1 GCA_023356605.1 Trichodesmium sp. MAG_R02
TTGCGCTTTTTTCCAGTTAGACGAAAATTTCACTTTATGTCGGTTCAAGTATTGCAACCTAGAAAGTTTAACTTCTAAATTTCTATAAGATTTTGCACCAGGGAATACCTCCCCAGTTGATTTCTAGGTTCGGTGTGAACTTCAAAATCCTGCGGGATCCACAATTCCACTACTGCAAGAACTTCCACTTGTGGGTATCAAAACATCCGCTAAATTTTCCCCTACTAGAGGTCTTAGCATTTTAATTTGCAGTTCACTTATTAACCCACTCTTACATCTGATTTTAACACTTTGAGCTGCGCCTTTTCCAAAAGAATTATCAAAAGCTGTTTCAATTTGAGAGCGAGTAATTCTTTTACCAATATTTTCTGTAAACAAGTCTTGTAGTTCTGAAGCATTAACTTCATTCAATAAATCTACAGAAACATCATAGTAAGCATCCTCATCTCGACCATCACAAGTACCATGTTTAATCCATTCGTGGCGATCTACATAAGAGCGCACACCAGGCATCACTGTTGCTAATTCAGAGGTAGTCTCTTCGTCCAAATTTAGACCTGGCAAATCATCCCACTCTCCCTGCTTATCATCATTTATCTGTTGATCAGAAACTCCACAGTAGGCAAATTTGTCAGGCCACAAACCATGTAAAGTAAAGTTATTTGCATCATAGCGATCTGTAGTTTGGGAAATACATTCAGGTTTGTATTGCTTTGTCTGACAAAAACTGGGTTGCCAGCTAATAGCAAGTACATATTTCTTTGCACAACCTTGAGTAGGACAATTTGCTCCTGTCTTGTTTCCTTCTGTTAGACTTATGTTTTCATAGCTACCCTTACCGTCATAGCTACTTTGTCCACTAGGGTTAAATTGACCACAGTTTTTGTTGATCCATTTACTTTGTTTACCTACTTTTATAGAGAAATAGTTTCCAGATTTTTTATTTAGTCCGAAAACTTGATAAACTTTTCCTGGTTCAAGAGTGACAGGTTCACTTTTCTTTTTGATATTTGTGTAAGCTTCACAACTATTCACTATGAAGTCTCCATCAACTTTGTATAAGGCGAAAGCTGGATTTTGTCCTAGTAGGAAAAAACACAATAAGAATGTGATGATTAATTTCACAATATCTCCTTTTCTATTGTTGTTGTACAAATACTTTAGATTTTATGGCATAAGTCAGAAGTCAGAAGTAGGAGCAAATGACCATTTGTCCATACTTTATTGCTGTGACTTGAGGTCATCAAGCCATACCACAGCTTAATATATATATCCATAACTTACCCACCTATATAAAATTACCTAAATATGGTTAACAAAACCAATTTATCAGGACTTACGCACCAAGCGCTATATATAGTCATTTGAAGAAAGAATTGAGACAAGTATTTCTTGCTATAACTGAGTTTCAGCAGAAAAAGTTTTCCAATATAATTTGAAATTACTATATAGTAGGGGTTAACTGCCGTTAACCTCTACAGATCGTGTATATTTTCATCTGCATGGGGTTTGTTCCTGTTTATGATAAATCTGGAAAAGTTGAATACCTAAGAAAGCTTATATAGCTAAGTATTTTAATTCAAATTAACTCAAGCAAAACTGTCTTAAAAGTGTTGAATTTTCTTGAATTTATTAAGGGTGTATAAAACAGGACCTAGTACTGTAGCAAATAAATAGGGTTATGAAAAGCTAGTTTTTTCAAATCCTTCTACCCTTGCGGCATAAGTGCCTTTGCCTCCTACCTTACCCTTTGAATAGACCTCCCTTGTAAACTAGACTTGATATTATATAGAATCCGATTATATGATATAGCAGTCCGCCCATAGGTTGCGACACTTCAATAAGTAAATAAAACTTTTAAAACTCTTACCTATTCTCTATTCTCTATTCTCTATTCCCTGTTCCCTAAAAAGCAGTGGGATTTTTGCCACGAATAAAATAGGATTGCTATATATAGTCGTTTCGTTGGGAGAATTGAGACAAGTGTTTCTTGCTATGAAAGTATTTCAGGGGAAAAATGTCTCATTTTTATTTAAAATAACTATATATCAAGACTCAGGTAAATAAACTATATGTAGCAAATACTAATTTAGGCGATCGCTACAATATCTAGTCTGATTACTTCCAGTTTTTCACCTCAATTGAATATTCCTAAAAACAGTTAATTTTAGACTTCATTTACCCGCCATAGAACTATAACTACTGTGAATTTTATTTCTGGCATTAAAGAATTTGATAATAATTCGTGTTTGATTTGATAACTTGTATATATTTATATGCTGTTTTTATATTTTTTGAATCCTCAATAAACTTTGTTGATATACGTTAACCAGTTTTCATTCTGACAACTTGGTATCTACGGGATAAAATGGGTGTTTTATTTTGATTAACACGAACTCATACAGGTTTACAATATGTTATTATAGCCTCTGTTTTTTTACCATTTTATAGAGGTAAAAAACTCACAGTTTTTGCCACAATAGTTATTGCAACAATTAGTCTCACAAAAGTCGTAGCATTAATGATACTTAATAACTCAATAGATGGTAAAGCATTTTAAGTTTTTATCGAACATTTTTTAATTCCTAACTTATGGGAAGGAGCAGTAGTAGTAATGGAGAATTTATCTGCTCATAAGTTAAAAATAATTGAACCATTAATTCAATCAGTAGGCTGAATTTATAGTCATTTCAAAAATAGATGGAAAACTTTTTCTGCACCAAACGCGAGTTATAGCAAGAAATACTTGTCTCAATTCTTTATTAAAATAACTATATCATCCTATTCACCGGACTTTAATCCCATAGAATTATGGTGGTCATTATCAAAAGTTTGTGGCGTCGGTTTAAGCCAACTACAGCAAAAATGGTTGATATAATATAACCCTTGCTAGTACACACTTATTATTAAATAATAACCACTTCAAACACTATTTTCAACACTGTTGCTACGGTACCTCATAAACCTAGAATACGGTGTAATTAGTCCTTGTTAGGCTAATTTAAGTTATAGCTTATTTAACCGGGTTTGGCCTGATAAAATTAAGTTGGTGAAGTCCATGTATACTGGCCAAACCCTAGATTACTGTATGGGACTTATATCAAATCCAGTTGAATACTTAATTATCGAAATCGGGAGATTAAAGTTAGAATCATAAAAATATATTAGAGATCCCCAATGATTCAGCTAAAACAACCGTAAAGAGGTCGTTAAATTTAAACTCCCAAGATGTCCATAATTATATAGCCGGATTCCATATCAGAGCTGCCCCAGAAGCTTCAAATAGTTAAAAGAAACTAAAGTATTCGCACAAATCACTCCAGAAGCTGCAACTGCCGGAACACCAATACCAGGCATTGTACTATCTCCCACCCGATACAAACCAGGGATAGGAGTTTGAGGCCCAGGGAAACTACCCTTGCCAGCAACAATAGCAGGTCCATAAGTACCCTGATAACGACGCAAAAAGCGAGCATGAGTCAGAGGAGTACCAATTAACTCTAGAGTTATACGTTGGCGAATATCAGGAATTACCCTTTCCAAAGCTAAAAACAAAGACTCTGCTTTTTCCCGTTTTCGTTGCGGATAAGATTCATCTTTTTGCCAACCGGAAAAAGACTCCAAGGTATAAGCATGAACAACATGATGACCTGAAGGAGCCAAAGGTGAATCCCAAACTGAAGGAATAGAAATCATACAAGTATTGCCAGGAACAGCAATATCAATATCTCCATCCAGAACAACCACATGATGTCCACTCAAACCTTCTAAACCATCAGAACGAATGCCCAAATGTAAGTGCATAAAGCTTTCCACTGCAGGAGTCGCCAAAGCAGGTTCACGGAAAGAACTAGGTAAATCTTCTGGTCTCAACAGTCCAGTATAGGTATCCCAAATCGTAGCATTGGAAATAACAATAGGAGCTTTGATCACCTCATCTCCTCTCAAGCGAACCCCTACTACTTTGCCAGACTCTATCAATATTTGTTCTACATGAGTATTTAAACGTAATTGACCGCCCCAACGTTCCAAACCTCTAACCAAAGCATTAACTATTGCACTACTACCACCAATAGGATATTCAATCACCGAGTTGGAACGTTCTCCAAACATAAACGCCATTTCTGGGGCCACAGTACCGTCAGCCTTCAACCCAGAGAGGAGAAAACATTCCAAATCAATTAACCGGCGTACCCAAGGATCCTTTACCCATTTATCCATAATTTGTCCAACAGAACCTCCTATATCCCCCAGGGAAGGCAACATCTTTAGTAAGGACAATCCATATTTTCCTAATAAAATTGGTATTAGCCAAAAATCTGCCCTTAAAGCTATGGGCGGAATTTCTTTAAGGCCAGCATACAATCGTAAAAGATTATCTTGAAAAAGTTTTAATTCCTTAGTACCTTGAGTAGTGAACCTAGCAATTGCTTCTAGATAAGATGTCCTATGACCATACACAGGCAAACTACCTTCAGGGAAATGGTAATATCCAAGAGGGCTATAGACAAATGTTTCAATAGATTCGCCCAAAATGTTAAGAACTTTTTGTAAAGGATTGAGACTATTAGGATCAGCCAACCCACAATAAAAAGATGGACCGGAATCAAAATGGAAACCTTGACGGGAGAAAGAGTGAGCGGCCCCTCCAGGAATACTGTGGCTTTCGCAAATAATTACCTTTTTGTCATAGTAGGCGAGCATTGCTCCGGCAACTAGGCCCCCAATACCACTACCAATTACAATCACATCTTTTTCAGTTACCATATAAAAGCGTTTTTGACAATAGTATTTACAATTATTATAATCAGTGATTGTAGCAAAGGTACTTAGTAAGCATTCAGCGCTCAGCTATCAGTTATTGCTTTTTACCGAAAAATTGGGTTTAAAGTTTTGCCCTTCTAGGGCGACTTTTTGGTTTATTTTTTCTGCTGTTTATGCTATCATACTTTTCAGTTCAAAAGTCATTCTACGAAAGCCAGATTGCCAGATTTAAGTACCGTATATATTCAAAATTGGGATAAAAACACTGATTAGCAAGGCTCTATAGGTTTTGTCCCTGTTATCTGGAATGATAGTCTAGCTTGTTGTCAGGAAAAGTGCAAACTAGGAAAGAAAAAACCGACTAATTCTGAACTACAAAAACAGTTTATTACTCTAGCTAAAAAGATCTCAGAAAGAGTTTGGCTTTCAGAAGTTTTTCGCGCTTACTACCACAGCACTCTTTAAACGATTTTTTTTAAATCAACTCCAGGTAACAGAAAAGGTAAACCTATAAGACTTTCTAAGTTTAAGAGTAGAATGTCATTGCCAACAGCTAGATTTACAAAGGGTGGATTTCAAGTTGGTCAGCTAATGGCCTCATAAGCTAAAATAGGAAAGCTGAAAATTGTCTTTTCAAGGGAACTAACCGCTATTCCATCATCAGTAACACCTAATCAAAGATTCAGCATATGGATATTTTCTAGGTTTTGTAGTAGAAGTTTTGCCTTGTCAGAAGTATTGCCTAAAATTGATAATTTAGTAGGTATAGATTTAGGAATTAAAACTAAAGTGAGCTGTAGGGACGTTTCGCTACGGGACATGAAGTGCATTTTTGTCATGCAACGTCCGTACATGGTCAAAAAAATTGATGCACCAAAACCACTAAAGAAACCAATTAAGAAGTCCCCAAAACTAAGTAAGTCATTTTCCTATATGTAGTGTTTTTTTATTAAATAATTTTTTCAGGACTTACGTATTGCTTCTATATGTGGTGTATTTTTGATAATCCTGATCCGATATTTACACTACAGTTAGTGTCTTTGCGTAAGTCCTGTTTTTATTAAATCAATATTAGAGTTGTTTACTGTGGGAAAATTTAAAATGCTCAAATGCTTACCCTATAAGGTTTTCAGGAGTAATTATAATAAGGACTATAAGTCTGGAATGATAAGGGTTTTAGCCATTTTTTTTGTCTAATTCCCAACAAATCTATCATACATGGAAAGTATATTGTCAACAAGTGAAATAAACCCATATTTATTGATATTACCTATGGTTTATTAACAATATGGGTTTACCTTGAGGGGATCAGGGTCTTACTGCTAATAGTTATATAGAAGATTCCAAGTATCTCAAACACAGATATTAACAGTTAAGTCTTTCTAGCAGGCTCTTTTCCGACTCCTGAGCTTACCTTGCCAAGCTGGAATCTGCTGTATCATTTATAATAGCTTGATTCTGGTTTATAATCAGAAGCAAATCAAAGATAGCAATTAAAGTAATATTTTTAGCTAGAACTAACAGCTATCAGTAAATTTCCTTAAATATTAAATAACTAGAAAAGTTAGGAAAATATTTTACAGATTATTTCGGAATAAAAATCATGGAAATTATGAAATCATTTTCAATCATAGATACAATAGTCAAAGAATTCGAAGAAGATGCAGATTTAATGAGGATTAAAAAAGTAATTTATTATGCTTGCGAAAATAAATGGGAGGATAATGAAACTAAATTGAAAAAAATTAATCTGAAGGAATTAATAGGAGATTTATACAATAAAATAGAGAATAAAGAAACCTTAGATAAGATATTGTATGGAATAGTTTCTAAAGTTAATAAAAAAACAGAATATAGTTTATTAGCCCAGAAAATTATTGACAGTATGGGTAAACTATATCCTCAAGAAGAAGAGATGACAGTTATGGAATATAGTTTGAGCTGGAGTCTTGCTGGTTCACATGAGCAAACCGTTTTAAAAGAGAAATTAGTAGTAAAAGAATCATATCCAAGAGACCCTGGAAAATTATTTGATGTCCGAGAAAAAATTATACAGGCTACTAATCCATTAAAGGCGAAAATCATAATTTTTTCTACTGTAGAACATCAATTTTATTTTAGTGACAGGGATTGGTTATTACTTAAAACAAAAAACTTAGATAATTTACTTAGACAAATATTTAATCTATGCCCATCCATAACAGAGTTAGAATTCTCTTTATATAGTGCTGCTAATAATTTTGAAGATCCAGATGAATATACCCAAGTAGCTAATATAATTATTAAGGCTTTAACTCCTTGCTATTCAGAAGAAATTATAACTCCTCAAAGTCAAGCAGAAGCTGAAAAGTCTGAAGCATTAACACCAGATACACAAAAAACTAATATGGAGTGTGATGGTTATTCTGAGAAAGGTGATATTAGTCTTCTAGAGCGAAAAGAGTTAGCAAGTACAAACTATCAAGATGAAATTAGCTTTCTAGAAGATAAATCTATAGTTTCCTATGAGAACATTACAAATTACACAGAAAAAAATATTTATGAAAGTACCTCTGAAACAGAGGAAGAAAATTTTGGTGACTCATCAACTGATAATCAACAAATGTTATATGATACACCAGCAGAAGCAAAAATAGTAACTCTAGAGCCAGATGAAGAAGCTTCTATGGAAGGAAAAAATATCCTAGATTCTATCAAACAAAAACTCAGGTTTGAAGATGAAATATATACTGTTATCAAGCAAAAGACAGATGTTGTAATGAATGTTATAGAAGTAGAATTTATGTCCTTAGAAAAAACTCTAAATAACCTTTTACAATGGGAGCCAGAAGAAAAACGTTTATCACTAAAATATAGAGCTTTAGGAGATTTAATTAGTAATATACAACAAAAGCATACAAAATATAAAGAAATTCTCAGGCAATTAGAAATAGAAGAAAGGAAAAAGTTGAATCTAAATAACTCTGGCAATACTATCAATAAAGAATTAGAACGGCAAAAAGAAACTTATGATGAAAATCAACAAAAAATTATTGAATTAGCAACTCAAGGAAATCCCAAGGCAGTTGCTATGATAATTAATCGGTTACTTGAGAAACAAGGCATTAAAGTCATAGCTGCCAGGAAAAATGATTATATACATATTGTTCTAGAATCAGAACTAGTTCCCAATCCAGAAATTGTGATTCCTGTAGTAGAGAAAAAAATTGCTAGTTTACAGTCAGAATATCTCAAAAATATCAAAATTCATGGGAGGCAATTAGGGAGTAAATCAATTATTTGGACAAAAACAATTTTATTGTAAATTATCCGGTTTTAGGAAGTAGGTAGGGACGTTACGTGGAACGTCAGTATAGAGTAGTAATTCGGGTTTGGTGGGAATAGAAAAGAAGAAGAATAACTTGACCTGAGTGACTTGAGAAAACCTATAGTTGAGAATTTTTAATTTGATAACTACTATAGCAATCTAAGCAAAGGGGACTGGACAGTTGATCAAAAGCGAACTATAATTATTGAGAGGTATACATATACATACACATAAATAGATACAGTTATATAATAACGGTATAAGCAATTTATTAAGTATACAAGAGGCTGCCGATTTATTAGGAGTGACTATAGACAAACTTTATATATGGGGCAGGTCAGGGGCATGGACATCTCTAGATGATCAAACTCAATTATAGATTATTTTTGATTTTTGCATGAGTAGCTTTTGCTTTGTGCGTAGGACTTGACTTGTTTAAACAAAGGAAAATTATAATGAATAGCGGTGAAATTCTCAGGAAATATGCAGCGGGAGAAACTGATTTTCGAGGCATCAATCTCAAAGGCATTCAATTAAATGGAGCAGACTTAATTGGTATAAATTTTTCTGAGGCCGATCTTCAAGGAGCAGACTTAGTGCTAACATTTCTAAATCGAGTGAATTTACAACGTGCTAATTTAATTACAGCTAAACTTAGTGGTGCATATCTGACTCAAGCTAACTTGCAAGCTGTTAAGATGGCTGATGTTGATCTTCATGGGGCAAACTTACAGAATGCAGACTTGCGACTAGCAAATCTAGAGTTAGCAATCTTGATTGATGCTAATCTTTGTGGGGCAGATATGCGAGGAATTAATCTACAAGGTGCTGACTTGCGTGGTGCTTATATGCGTGGGGCAAATCTCCGCTATGAAAAACGAGCTTATGAAATGGCTAATCTTCGGGGAGCAAATATGCGCGAAGCTGATCTGCGTGGTATTGATTTGACTGGAGCTGATTTAACTAGAGCTGATTTGAGAGGAGCAAATTTAAGCGAGGTTTTGCTTAGAGACGCTAAGTTAACTAGTGCGAATTTAACTGAAGTAATTTTAGATGGTGCATTTTTAACGGAAGCTAATTTGGCCGGGGTTAATTTATCTGGGGCGAGTTTAATTAATGCTAAATTTGAAAGAGCGGGATTAATGGAGACATGTCTGAATGAGGCTAACTTAACTGGTGCCATTATGGTAGATGTAAAATTGGGTAAGGCTCAGTTAGTAGGAGCTAACTTAACCCGAGCGAATTTAGTCAGAGCTAATATGAGTCGAGCTGATTTAAGTCAAGCAAATCTCACCAAAGCGGACTTAACTGATGCCTATCTAGCAAAAGCAAATTTATGTAATTCTAACCTTAATGAATCTATTTTAACTAGGGTTGAATTAAGTACAACGAATTTAAGTGGCGCTCAAATGCAAGGTGCTTCTATGCCTAATGGAGATATTCACCAGTAAGTTAGGGCTACGCCCCAGGTGACAGTTACTCATGCAAAAGTCAAAAATAACAAAATTTTTAGGGTACATTATACGGCTAAAGTTTAGCCAGCAACTTCCTAGAATTCGTTAGAGGAGCAGTTAGCTGAGATTTAGGGAAATTGAAGAACCACGGGCACAACTTGAGGAATGTCTGAGATTACAGCAGTTTTCATGTCGATAGACCACAGTAGGGACGTAACGCGAATACGACATGAAATGAATTTTTGTTATACAAGGTTCCTACAAGGTTTTGGTTATGGCGATGTAGTTCATCAATTTGAAAAGCTCTGTAACATTTAATTTCTTGCCCTCTTCTTTAGAGGTATTGAAAGATGCTTTGAATGCTACCGAAAACATTGAGGATAAGTTGTGCCAATCCCCAGTATTCAGCGATCGCTCCTAATTTACCGCAGACAGAACTCTAAAAAGTCCTACTACAGGCTTTTGGTGATGCCTAAAACATTGAGAATGAGAAAGTGTCGTCTGAGAATAATTCAAAAAAATCATATTCCTTGCCTTTGGTCCTTAACTCTTTTTTAACCTTACATCTCCAGAGTTCTCTACACGACTTCTTCAAACACTAGAAACTGGCCAATAATGATAAATATTTTCACCATGAGTTTCAGAAACTCAAACACGATGCTTTAAATACCACATGAAACTTTACCGCAACTATCACAAAACAAAAGTAGGAACTGTGTTTGCTGGAGAAGCACAGCTCAACTCTAGTATTGATGAAATTCTCATTAAACGAACAGAATATTAATTGTAGGAAT
>JAKQYE010000022.1:0-3045 GCA_023356605.1 Trichodesmium sp. MAG_R02
AAATTATTTCCTTTCTTTTCGCAGGATCAAAAACTTCATCCAATCCATCAAACATCACAATAGCATCACCATTTTGTAATTTTGCATCAAGTTCCTGTTGAGGCAAATGGCAAGTTACACCCCTACCTTTTTCGAGAAAATCCAGAAAATTGTGACATTGATTATCCTGATAGTTTCTCACATAATCCCGTAATTCAATTAATAGAGGAATTGGTCTTAAAGGCAAATCTTTCACAGGTAATTTTGCCCATTCCAAAGCGATATATTGTAATAAAGTAGACTTGCCAGAACCAGGGTCTCCCAGAATAACTAAATATTTATAGTTAGGATCTTCTATTAACTCTAAAACCGAGCAAATCTGCTGTTCAAAATATCTACGCCGGACAGTTTTCAATTGTTCTGGAGAAAACTCTATCTCTAACTCCCCAGTATCCTTTAATCGTTCAAAATATTCCTTAGGAATTTCATATACTTGAGGCATAAACTCTTGAGATTCCCGAACATTTTGAGGAATAAAAATTCGCCATAACTTCAGTTCATTATAGCCATAACCACTAGTATCTAAACTCTCTAATTTGAGATTGCCATATTCTTCTCGAATTCCCTCCTGATATTTTTTGAGGTCAAACTTCGGTCTAACTTCAGAATTTTTATTTACCAGTTTATCCAAATTTTCAGAATCTAAAATAGCCCGTAATTCATCATAATTGAGAACAATCTTTTTAACCCTTCTCCGATATTGCTCCGCCAGAAATTCCCAGTTAAAATCATCAGGCAAAGTTGAATTAAGTTCATTCCAAGTAGTAGCCAACTTATGAGTATCTAAACATTTTAAATCCTGATCAAAAGCACTAACCAAAACCTCTAAAACAGACTGATTTTTAACAAACCCTTTGAAAAATTTAGAATATTGTTTTAACTCATTTCCAGTCAACCCAGCATTTTTTAACTCTTGGTTTCCCAAATCTAAAAAATATTTAATTGCTTGTGCCGTAGCCTTTTGCAAAGGTTTTCCATGATTGATCCCAGCAATAACATCAGAAATACCTTGTTTAAAAAAATCTTTAACATAATCTTCAGAAGCACCCTTAGCTAACTCTCCAATAACTTCCTGAGCAATAAATTTAACCGCTTCACTAGCTCCCCAAGTCATTAAAAATTCAATCATAATTATTTAATCTTAATTATCAAGGTTTAACCATAAATACCATATTATAGTATAACTGCTAGTCAGACTAAATCCAATTTATATTAGGAGATTTAGAGAAAGTAGTAAATCATGGATCAGATTTAGATTTGGTATTAAGCCTTTATGCATTTAAACGACTTATTATTGTATGCCTCCCTTGAGAAAAACCTTTCTCAATTCTCAATTCTCAATTCTCAATTCTAACTTATTAATAGGCATATTAAATGCATATCAGCTTACCTACCTATATTTCTTAAGACTTATGTAAAAAAACTAGGTTTCTGGAATAAGTCTTTGTTTGTAACAATAAACCTATAGGAAAAAACCCAGTTTCACGATTCAGTTTCTAGTACATAGAATTACCATTAATTAAGGCCTGAAACTTAGGATGAAACAGAATATTAGCAAAATCAGTATCAGTTTTTGCCATAGCTCGGTAATCTTTACCAGCACCTAAATTAATTGCTTGTTCTAAATTTTCAATTGCTAAATATACCTTCTCCTGCACAGCATAACAACAAGCTTTATTATAGTAAGCCAAAGAATAATCTGGCTTAATTTTTATAGCTTTATCAAAGGATACGATCCCCTCATGCCAATCTCCTAAATTCGATAAGGCTCGACCTAAATTATTCCAAGCTTCCTGATAGTCTATTTTAATCTCTATGGCTTTCTTATAACTAAGAATTTCTCCCCTCGTATCTCCTAAATAAAATAAGATTCTCCCTTTGAAATTCCAAGCTACATAATGATTAGGTTTAAGTTTTATTACCTGTTCAAAACATTTCAAAGCTTTCTGATACCTTCCTAAGTAAAATAATATTTGACCTTGATTATACCACCCTTGAGATAAATTAGGTTTAATTTTTGTTACTTGTTCGTAATTTTCAAGAGCTTCTCCGTAATGTCCTAAACTATTCCAAGCATTTCCTAGATTGTACCAGGCTTGATATAAATATGGTTTAATTTGTATAGCTTTTTTAAAAGAATTTATTGCTTCCCGATATTGCTTTAAATCATTAAGTAAATTCCCTCGATTATACCAAGCTAAATAATAATTTGGTTCCAGATTTACAGCTAGATTAAAATTATTTAAAGCTGAGTTTAATCTACCTAATAATTTTAAGATATTACCTCGATTATTTAAGGCTTCAGGGTAGTCTGGTTTAATTTTTATCGCCTTATCAAAAGCAGTAATAGCCTGCCGATATTTTCTTGATTTACTGAGATCAACTCCCATATTATACCAGACCTGATAATCATTTGGGGAGATTAGTATTTGTCTATTCATTTCATTTCTCAAAAAAGAAGTAAGAAGGAAGAATTAATAAATCCAAATATCACGCATTTTTGCTATGTATATTTAGTAGTTAAGGCCAATGCATCTAATCAAAGAAAACTCTGGTTAATTCTCAATAAACCGGGATTTATTGCACTTTTTGAACATAGACTATCAGTGTATAGTGCTTATCTAACTTGAAAAGCACTATATATAAGAATCAATAAATTAGATCCATTTTACCAAATTTAGCAGTTAGGAAGCAAGGGTTTAGTAGTCAACCATTATCTATTAGTTATTATATCCTTTCGCGAAAGTTAACCCCGTCTGCCTCTCCCCAGATCCAGAAAATCAATCCCCTTATATTCTTTGATAAAAATCAAAAATAAAAAGTCAAAAGTTATGTATTGAGATTTTCTACCAATTTAAGAAATAGTAAATTGGACAAAAATCATATCAGGGAAGGATTTTCAGATTCTCATTTGTAACATTATTTTTGAGAAAAGTATTATGGGTTTAAAACTTTGACCCAACAGTAATTTCAGCCAATTATTTCAGATATATAGTTTGAAACTAT
>JAKQYE010000022.1:3145-22888 GCA_023356605.1 Trichodesmium sp. MAG_R02
TCAGGGAAGGATTTTCAGATTCTCATTTGTAACATTATTTTTGAGAAAAGTATTATGGGTTTAAAACTTTGACCCAACAGTAATTTCAGCCAATTATTTCAGATATATAGTTTGAAACTATTTGTAAGATTATTTTTTAAAATTGCTATAATCCCCCTATATAGGGTAATATGAAATCCGGTTGGATAGTCATAGTTATTTTAAATAAGAATGAGACATTTTTTTCTGGAATACCTTCATAGCCAGAAAGAATTATCTCAATCTAAAGTGAAATAACTATATTATATACTTGGAAGTCGAAAGTAAGGAACCAACCCTAACTGGGAGCTTGGAGTGTTGACTAGGGGGGAGATTATAGCGCTTTTTAAGTTGATGAACTACATCGCCATAACCAAAACCTTGTAGGGACGTTGCATGCAACGTCCCTACTGTGGTCTACCAATATGAAAACTGCTGTAAGATAATTATAGAATTATAAACACATAACATATAACCAGATTCTATATGAAACGGTATTCAGCTTTTGTCCATTTAAACGACTTATTGTTGTATACTTACCTTGAAAAAAAACCTTCTAAATTCTAAATTCTCAATTTGACTATTATAGCTGACTAATACCCATTTTGAATGAGTATTAGCTTACTAATTTCCTTGCTTAAATCCTTCCTTTTTTCTTAATGCATAACTTTTTAAACTATGAGAACTGATAACTAAAATGCCTTTCTTTGTGACTTCTGACTATTAATACCTTTCTGCTTCTATTACTAAATAAATGGCCCAAATTGCCATTGCCCTTAAATAATGACTAGCTCTAAAAGTACCCACTGCTGTAATAGCTTCTGGGGTACGGAATTGTAAACCATTTTCATAAATTTGTCTCACCACTGCTTCACTTATTTCCAGAGCTTCTTTTTTCATACCAATTTGCACCATAAAAGCTGCTAAACCAAAATTAATTCCCGTCCAAACCTCCAAAGGATGGGTAGCATTAGGATTCTCTGGAGAACCATCAAGTAATACCCCATTCACCACACCAAATTTGCCATTATGAAAATTTTTAAAACAGGAATTATAGATAGTTTTTACAGCAGATAAAACACATTCAACAGGAACAATATCTGCCAAATTTAACAGCTTTGCATAAAATTGACCGCATAATTGGTCAGCCATTACTACTTCCGAATTACTCTCACTATCCAAACGATAATATTTCCCATTCCACAATTTTTCTTGATAAATAGGTAATGCTTTTTCTAACCAACTTTGATATACAGAAACTTGATTATTAATTGCATCTACAGAATTTTTATTAACCTCAGAATGGAAACCCTTGGGTGGGTAATAAGGAACTTCCCTAGGATGTTCAATTAAAATTTTCCCAATAGCGATCGCTGCCTCCAGTGCCGATAACCATAGTCCCCCACAATATGCACTCACACCCCGTAACTGCCAATCATCAAAAGTTTGGTCAGGTGCTCCCTCATTTTCAGGAATTCCATCATTATCCTTGTCAAAACCCTTAAGATATGCTAGAGTTTCCCTAATAGCAGACCAACATTCCCAGAGAAACTCGTAATCATCTGCACCAGTCAACAAAAAATCTCGATATACCTGCAACACAAAATCACTAGATAAGTCCTTCCATTGATTACAATCTTGATAACTAGTGTAATTCGTCTTTTCCCAGGGATGCTCATTCGGTGCACCCAAGTCGTGGGGAGTTGCTCCGGCAATCTTTCTCACTGCGGAGGCTTGATTATAACCAATAATTCTCAGTGTCTCGTCCGCCGTCGAAATTGCTCGCGCAAACGCCACTAAAACTGACTTTTCCAAATCTGGCCACAACATTAACAACCCAAAAGAACCATATAACCTAACATCCAAACTCTCATACCAACGATAATCCAAACATTCCAGAACAGCAAACTGACCTTTCGGAGCCTGCTCACTAGCAGCACTCCAAATAGTTCCTCCACTTGTGAGGTCATAAAGTTCATTTACCAAAGCCATCTTAAACCAATTAGGCAAATCTTCCCGTTGCAGAATAGGGTTTTGCCAAGCTTCAATATTCTCCCGCCAGGTTTGATAATGCTTCATAGCAGTACGAATTATGGACCAGGCATTTTTGCCATTGCGACCATAAAAATCTGTATAACGGCGGTAGTATAAAACTCCATGGCCAAACTCGGTCACAGGAAAATCCCAAACTAAAAAAAAAGGAATTTTCCTGGTTTTCCCTGGTCTGATGGTGAAACGAACTGATATGGCAACCCCAACTTGTTCTCCCTCCGTTGCCGGTAGTTCGTTTTCTTCATCTATCAGAGTACCGTCTATAGCAAAATAATTCCAGATATCCTCTCCGGTACCAGTAGGGTTCCACCTTGTGTGATAGAAAACTTCCATGGCAGCATTGGTAAAAGTTGCGATCGCCATTTGCCCTTCTCCTTCTGCAGGTTCGTCGGCGAGACTTAATTTAGTCATAGTGCAACCAATACGGTGAAAATCTTCTACTAATAAGTTAAAGTTGTTTGTACTCTCTCCCCACTGTGGTTTGTATTCATAAACAGGACTACCATCATCTCGTACTTTCACTTCTGGTGTTTTCACAGAGTTGGTAAACCAACCGACAGTATTTTGCCAACTTAGCATTATACTAAGTGTGATTGGTTCATCTGTGGGATTATGGGCAACCCATTCAAATATAGCGATGGGGTAACTGGTTTCTTGATAGTTACCCGCCCAAACTGGGGAAAATTGTTCACAACTTAATTGTGCAGTGAATACATTTTCATAAACAAACCAGCTTCGGGGATAAAGAGCATGATAAGTGCCAGTATTGAGTCCTGCTTTTTCCTTGGGATACCACTGCCAAGCACAGAGACTACCATCAGTGGGTAGTTCGGTAGATAAAGCATAAGCTTGTTTCTGCCCTTTTGTTTCTTCAAAAACACTAAATTGACAGGCCGGCAGATTTTGATAAATGTGTTCCCCACCGTCGAGATGCCAGAGATTAAAATCCCCTCGCGGGGAACGACCGATAGCACCGGCTCCGAAACCTCCCAGGGGCATTCCGTGCCAGGGACCATCATCAAGATTACTACTATAGCGGACTGTGTAAGGTTTGTCCCAATCAAGACTCATGGGACGATTCCAGGTATAGGGAGGAATGTTAGGGGTAGGATTTTGTTTATTCATACTGTATACTTTAATTAAATCAAAACTTAAAAGTTCAAAGTAGTTTGCCCCTGTGTATTTATTGAACGAAAAAAACCATCTCCACCTCCTCGGCACTTGAGTACACATATAAGAACAGTAGTTAGTCCTTAATACTGACTAATAATCTACTGCTGTGGGTCATGTTTTGATGTTATGAACACTATTTATCAATGATATCCCTAGCCAAGAACTTCTTGATTAATGGTTCTTTGCTGATGAATTATCTCACTTAAGAACTCCTGCAATGCTGCCATATAGCGATCACTATCTACTTGAGCCAGATTATTATGTCCAGCATTTGGCATCAACAGTAGTTTTTTCGGTTCCGGTGCAGCGGCAAATAATCTTTGACTCATAGTTACAGGTACAACTTTATCTTTCATACCATGAATAAATAAGACTGGTACTTTTATTGATTTGACTTTGTTAATGAAGTCAAATTTTTGAGTTACCAGTAATTTCAGAGGAAATATCCGAATTTTATATTTATATCTGTATTTAGCCATATCTTTAATACAAGTGAAACTACTTTCAGCTATTAATCCTGCTGCTTTTGGTTGTTGTAAGCAGAGATTAGCAGCGATCGCTCCTCCAAGGGAATATCCATAAATAAAAACTTTTTCTGGTGAAAAGCCTTTTTCTTGAGTTAAATAATTCCAAGCTCTTGAAGCATCCTCATAAATTGTCGCCTCTGTAGGAAATCTGCCTTTACTATTACCGTATCCCCGGTAATCAATCATAAATACCGAAAATCCTAAGTGATATAGTCTCACTACACGCTCAAGATTACAACTTTTTTCCTGAGCTGCCATGTTACCACTAGCGCCGTGTAAGAATAGAACAACTCCAGCAGTGGCTACAGTTTGGGGAATCCACCAACCAAAGATTTTTTCTGTCTGATTCTTAGAAGTTGCAACTGATAGCCAAACTTCCTTATAAGGAAGATTAAAAGTAGCAGGAGTCCCTAACATCAATGATTTAGGTTCAAATATCAATCGGTTTTGCAGTAATCTTAGCAACATAATAGTAGACATATAAATAGTTGCTAATCCTATTAAAGAAGCTTGAAGAATAGTCATTTCTGTTATTAGTTATTAGTTATCAGTTATCAGCTAGCATTTTAGGTTGTTATTTAGTTAACAGTACCTCTAGCTTAATTTTTTTTTGTATTCTGTAGTTGCTTAATAGCACGAATTAGACGAATAAAATATGGCCTAACAATATCTCGATTTAGTTCTTGTAACTTAGTGATTTGTGCTTGTAGTTGTTCTATTTTATTTGCCATTGATATATTCTTTGTTGATTGTAAATTATATCTTAAATTTTTCTGTAAATCTGTAGTTGAATCTTTTAATAATTGTAGTTCTTCTTCAATATCTGAAAATTTAATATTTATTGTTTCCCAGTCTTCTTTTGTAATTATATTATATTCAAAATTATCTTGATTTAGAGGTGAATTTATAGATAGTTCTGGAGTTTGTTCAGTCATGGTTTTTGGTAGTTTGTCTAAATACTGAAAAACTGAAGTCATCTCTATTGTTAATTCTTGTACTTCATTTTTGATATGTACTTGAATTTTTTCCTCAAATATTTTTCTATTAATTATATTTAAAAATAATGCCAATATGATGGGAGTTGTAACGAACAAAATTTGTTCAAACAGTAAGGTTAAACCTGAACCAAAAACTGCAGCCCCAAAAGCACTATATTCTGCTATTTCTAGCCACTTAAGCTGATTTTGGGGATGCCTTAAGACTGTTGATGATGTTTCCTGATTTTCCATAAACTTAGCTATATCCCCATAATATGTGTTCCGTTAAATAATAGATACTAGAAATTTTTATCTCAGCATTCTATCATGATTTATTGTATATTATTATGTCTTAACAATTATTCATATTCACTAGAACTAGTTAAGTTATAGCAACTTCATAAAATATTGCTAGAGTGGCTTGTGTTCTTAGAACTCACAACTAAGGAGTCATAACTGGGGAGGTTTGATTTTTAGCCTCTATCTCACTAGTAAATTTACTAACAGTCTTGTCATCATTCTACTGTGACTATCTTTTTTAAATTTAGTATGAAATCAAACAAATATAGATTTAAGCATTCAGCTATCAGCTCAAGTAAAAATTATTGGTTGTCAAAGATTTCTATTTTATTAATTTCCTATTTTGTAGTCCTATAGTAATATAAGTAAGGGGTACTTCCCATGTGATAGGAATAAGTAATACTATCTCAACAACCAATACCCTATTACATAAACATAGAAAATAAAAATTAATTTCACCAGGAGGTACTAATAACTGATACCTGATAACTGATAGTTAATAACTGATCACTGATAACTGATAACTGAAATGACTAACACCGAAATACAAATACTAGAATTATCCCAATTAGAATATTTGCCTTATATTAATTCCAAAGGAAAATTACCGTTATCTTTACAAGGAAAAATTGGTGTTTATGGAATTTTTGACGAGGTAAAAAAATTACTATTTATAGGTTATTCTCGCGATGTATATCAGAGTATTAAAGTACATTTAGTCCGTCAACCTAATAGTTGCTATTGGCTAAAAGTACAAACTATCGAGGGTCCAAATCGTAGTATATTAGAAGGTATAAAAGCAGCTTGGATTAATGAAAATGGCTCTCTACCTATAGGCAATAGTACGGCAGAGGCCAAATGGAATCAACCTATAGATGTTAAACAAGAAATGACTGAAGCAGAAAAAGTACAATATCAAGATCCATTAATTGATGAAGTCGACAAAGAAAAACTACTAAAAAATATCGCTAGGCGAGTAGAAGCTAATATTTTAGAAGTATTAAAAACTCGAGGTTTACAAGAAAATATTCGTTTTAGTCCTAAACTGAAAGCTAGTGGTATACTGGATTTGAAGTAGTTAAGTAAGGAAGAATAATTAGGGAAACCAGGAACAATAAATTTAGATCAATAATCATACAGATAAGTTTATAATAGGATTAAAGCAACTATTTATTTCCATAAATTTGCCGTCTCCTTTTTATAGGATTCTTTGTAGATATACCATTTCTCAAGTCACTGAGATACAGTTGTTTTTCTGATTTTCTCTTCCCTATTTTCCGAATTACTATTCTCTAGCCCCTACTCCCTATTTTAATCATATGAAAATAGCTACTTGGAATGTAAATTCAATTCGTACTCGTCAACAACAAGTTATAGAATGGCTAAAAGCAAATCCTGTTGATATTCTCTGTTTACAAGAAACTAAGGTTATTGACCAAGACTTTCCGCGATCGCCTTTTGTAGAATTAGGTTATCATATTTATGTTTCTGGCCAGAAATCTTATAATGGTGTAGCAATTTTTAGCCGTTCCCCAATGCAAGATGTTAGTAGTGGGTTTGCACCTATTTTAGATGTGGATATTGTAGGAGATTTTGACATACAAAAGCGGTTAATTACTGGGGTTATAAATGATGTCCGTATTCTTAATCTTTACGTTCCCAATGGTGCTAGTGTAGGTAGTGAGAAATATGATTATAAACTTGATTGGTTAAAGCTGTTGCAAAAATATCTCAGAATAATTCTTGACAAATCACCCAATTTATGTGTTTGTGGAGATTTTAATATTGTCCCAGAAGACCGGGATATTTACGACCCAGAAGGTTGCAAAAATTCTGTGGGATTATCTGATGCAGAACGTCAAGGTTTACAAGAAATTCTCAAGTTAGGATTAGTGGATGCCTTTCGCCAATTTACAAGGGAAGGAGGTCATTATAGTTGGTGGGATTATAGGGCAGCAGGTTTTGAGCGTAATCGTGGTTGGCGTATTGACCATCATTATCTTAGTTTACCCCTTTCTCAAAAAGCAACAAGTTGTACAATAGATAAGTCTCCAAGACAACTAACTAAACCTAGCGATCATGCACCGGTTATTGTAGAATTTTGAAATCAAGAAGGAGAAAAAAGCAAGCAACAATTTAGTAATTAGAGAAATCATTTACTATTTAATTTTGTAAATTTTTCCATGGAACTATATATATAGCTAACCTAAATTAATTATGTTTTTAGTAACAGGAGCAACTGGAGGATTAGGTCATAGAATTATTAGGATATTGACAGAAAAGGAAATGTCAGTCCGCGCCTTTACTAGACTAAATTCTGCCTATTCTGAATTAGAAAATCGTGGAGCTGAAGTCTTTATAGGGGACTTAAAAATAGATAAGGATATCTACAAAGCTTGTCAAGGAATTGAATATATTATTAGTGCTCATGGTGGTACAAGTGATGTTCAAGCAGTTGACTATCGAGCTAATATTGAACTGATAGATTCTGGGGTAAAAGTTGGGGTTAAACACTTTGTCTTTATTTCTGTATTGGGAACAGATCGTGGATATGAAGATTCACCAACTTTCAAGGCCAAAAGAGAAGTAGAAAAATATCTCAAAGCTAGTGGATTGAATTATACTATTTTGCAACCCTCTGGTTTTGCTTCTAATCTCTTACCACTGGCAGAAAGATTTAGAGATACAGGAGTTTATCTACTTATTGGAGACCCGAAAAATCGCACTTCAATAGTTAGTACAGATGACTTAGCAAAAATTGCTGTGGATTCTGTTTCAGTACAAGCTGCTTGTAATCAAACTTTACCTGTGGGAGGACCAGAAATTATTTCTAGAGGAGAAATTTCTCAGATATTTAGTAGAGTTTTTAAGAGGGAACCTATACTTATTAACCCGCCATTATTCCTATTCGATGGATTACGAAATACTCTGGGATTATTTAATCCAGAACTGCAAAAAACTTTGGGTACTTTAAGAGTATTATTGGCAAATGAATTTTTCTGCACTTCAGGAGAAATTGAGAATTTGGAGAGAATATTTGAGATGAAAATGGAATCTGTCGAAAGTTATATTTGTCGGCAAATGGGAATCTAATATAATATTAAATAGATTTGGTTGAAAACTTAAAAAATCTATAATATCTCACGATTAAAATAATATTTATATAGACCTAAAATAATAACTCAAAAATTCAAAAAATGGAAAAACCTACAAATAATCAATATCCAATTAACGAATTACTAGAACAACGTTGGAGTTCTCTAGCTTTTGCTGATAGAATGGTTTCATCAGAAGTCTTACTGTCACTTCTAGAAGCAGCGAGATGGTCTCCTTCTTGTTTCAATGCGCAACCTTGGAGTTTCATAGTTGCGACAAAAGAAAATACTGCTGAATATGAGCGTCTTTTTAGTTGTTTAGTAGAAGGAAATAAACCTTGGGCAAGTCTTGCTCCTGTGTTAATGATATCTGTTGCTCAACTTTCTTTTGACAAAAATAATCAACCTAATAGACACGCTTTTCACGATGTGGGTTTAGCAGTAGCGTGCTTAACTTTTCAAGGAACAGAAATGGGTTTAAGAGTTCATCAAATGGGAGGTTTTGATATTGATAAAGCACGTGAATTATATAAAATATCAGGACAATATGAACCAGTAGCAGCTATAGCTATTGGCTATCCAGGAGAACTTGAAATATTGCCAGAGTCTTTACAAGAGAGAGAACTTTCTCCCCGCAGTCGTAAACCCATGAATTCCTTTGTATTTGCTGGAGAGTGGGGTCAGACTGCTTCATTTATTCAATAGATACCTCCAGTTCAGTAGGTTGGGTTGACCTAGAAAACCCAACAATAATAATGCATTTGTCCGTGTTGAGTTTCGTTCATCAACTACCCTTATTGTGCTGCTTGATCTATTCAACAGACTGCTCTGGAAAAATATATGCTTCTGACTTCAAAACAACTGACATGGTGACGGAGTCTTTAGAACAGAATTTTATTTAAGAAAACCCTGATATATTATAGATTTTAGTGACACTTGTTTGTGGTTTTTAAAACCGGATTGGGTATTATGTGAAATACTAAAAATCTTTATTATTTAAGCTTACAGATAATAATTATTGATTTATTCATAAAGCTGGCTAAATCATTTTCTCTGTTCCTCTTAAAGTATAAATGAACTAATAGTTAATAACTAGATACTGGATAATGAAAGCCATCTCTAATTATCAATTATCCAGTGGTATTGGAGAGAGTTTCAACCTATGAGGATGGATAATTAATAATCAATTATTCATTATCCATTATCCATTAACATTTACTCATTTACATGGAGAGTAATTTTTTGATTTTGCAGTTTCTCTGCTACCCAACGCTCAAATAATTCATTGTCTAATTTTTTCTTAATTTCAGCATTGTCTAAAGAAGCACCTTGTAACTGCTCTAGTCGAAATATATTCCAAAATTTATCTATTTGAAATGGTCCCAAAACGTCTCCAGAATTAGCAGAGTTAACTGTATTTCTTAAATCTTCTGGTAAACTAGCTAAATTGACTGCGCCCATAAGACCATTAAAATTTTTATCATTTGTGACCGAATGTTCTTTAGCTAAATCTTCAAACTTTCCCCCATCTTCTACAATTTTTAGATACAAAGCATCTGCTAATTCTTTATCTGGCACTACAATTCTAGATAAAATTACATAATCCAAACCTGCTTTACGCTGATTAAAATATTCTTCGATTCTTTCTGAGGTAATAGAATCTTTTAATTGCTTCAGTTTAAAAGAATTTATTATTTGTGCTTCTAAGGCATTATAGTTAATTCTATTTTGTTGTAACCATTCTTGAAATTTTTGTTGGTCTTCCAGTTTTTTTTGCAATCTGAAATCAATAATGGCTTGTTGAATAACTGCTGGATCTACATTTATATCTTCCCTAGATTGCAATTCTTTCTCTATTATATATTGACTAACAATTTCTGTGATAAAAGATTGTAATTTTCCAGAAGCTTGCAAATACTTTAAACTTTTGCTCCATGATAATTCTTCTTCACCTATTGTCAACAGTGGTTTGGATTCCATTGGTAGAATTACTCCCTTTGCTATTATATTTACAATTAACAACCCCCCCACGACCCTGCTCTAGGAAACAGGAGCGGGATTCTCTAAAATAACCCTTAGGCTGATTAGTAATTACTAACTGCTATATGGTACCAGAATATAGCTAATAAAATTGCAGCGATCGCTCCTATTAAAGTATTGATAATATTTACTATTTCATTTGTTAGCCATTCAAACTGAGACTGCATAGTTGCTCCAATTACACTCTCCAAGTTAGTAGCTATAAATGCTGCAATAACACAAAATACTATTCCTGTCAAATTTATTAAACCTACAGTCCAACCAAGGAAAGCGATCGCAAAAGAAGCCACAACACCTGCTAAAGTTCCCTCTAAACTTACAGCACCTTCAGTTCCCCGTGGCACTGGTTGTAGATTTGTAATTAAGAAAGTCCGCTTACCGTAAGCTTTCCCTACCTCGCTAGCACAAGTATCAGAAAGCTTGGTACTAAAACTAGCTACATAACCTAACATTAGTAAGAATGGTAAATTTTCTATAGGAAGATTATTCGGGTATAACAAACCAATAACCCAAACTCCCACAGCACAGATAGCAGCAGTCAAGGCTGAACCCCAAACATTTTCTGGCCCTCTAGCCCCTTCCCGGCTTTCTGCAATTCCAGCTGCTTGCTTTTCGGCCATCCCAATACGAGTCACCCCAGAACCCACCAAAAAATAAAACACTACTACTGCATATCCAGGCCAACCCAAACTACCCCAAATTAAAACTCCCAGTATCCAAGCATGAACTATCCCCCCTGGAGTCAATAATTTTTTGGGGGCAAAATAAACTAGACTCAGTAAAATAATATTTAAAATTATAGCTACTAACCAAGGATTCACAGAATTAACATTTAACCAAGGATTCACAGAATTAACATTAGATAACATTGTATCTACTCACCGAAAACATCTATTTTCATTTTAACTTGATGTCTGCCCTAGAAAATAATATTTACCAGGGATTACCAGAAGGCCAGCGCTGTATTTTTAATTTAGCACCTGGATGAATGGCAAGTATATAATTATAATTTTATGTCATAATTATATATAAATAGTATGCTATGATAATAACATAAAAAGATGCTACGGTGTTAATATTTAGTGTTCAGAAAAAGCTCGAAAATGTTGAAAGCAAGATATAAATATTCCATCTACCCTAATCTTATCCAAATAACATAATAAATCAACTATTTAGGTGTTGTAGATAGGTTAGAAATAGGTCTTAACACATTATAATTAACTATATACTTATGGGCACAAGAACCTAGTAATTCTGAACTAAAAAAGTAATTTATAACTCTGACTAAAAAAGAATTGCTCTAGTTTATACAATAGCTTATACTCCGTTACAACAATCATTGAATAACTTAAATTAAGTAGATCATAATTTATTTAATAGTTGTCAAATAAAAAGGAAAGGTATTAAAGTTAAACTCCCATTATTTAAGAGTATAAACTCAACGCAAACTGCCATATTTGTAGGAGCTAATTATCAAATTAGTTAGAACAAAATCTATCTGCCAAAATTCGGAAAAATTCAGATAGTTTGGTCAAGACTATTAGCTAGTCAACCTGGTTCAGTTACCACAATTCAAGATAAGCTTTTGTCCATTTAAACGACAAATTGATTGTCTGCCACTATGCAGAAAAAAACCCTTGATCATTCGATCATTATAGCTTACTAAGTCGTCTACTAACCTTGAGTTCATCCAACTTCAGTTGTTTGAATAGATCTTTTCCCGCATCATAGGGCAACTTGATGTCGGGAGGATGTCAAATATTACAAAGAAATAACCATGAATCAAGTTCTTTTTCATTTAGCTTTTCCGGTCAATGATATTGCCAAAACCAAGGAATTCTATAGCAATGGTTTAGGTTGTGAAGTTGGGCGAGAATCTCGAAATTCAGTCATTTTAAATCTTTATGGCAATCAAATTGTTGCGCATGTTGCTAAAGAAACTTTAGAACCACAAAAAGGAATTTATCCCAGACATTTTGGTTTAGTTTTTAGTCTGGAAAGTGACTGGGAAACTTTATTAGAACGTGCTCAAAAAAATAAATTAAAATTCTATCAGCAACCTAAGCGGAGGTTTACAAATTCTTCTTTGGAGCATCGTACTTTTTTCCTAGAGGACCCATTTCATAACTTGCTAGAATTCAAATATTATTGTCATCAAGAAGCCATTTTTGGCTGTAATGACCATAAAGAAGTTGGGGATGCTATAGCAGTTTAAATTAGTTTTTTTCAACAATTAATAATTAAATAACTAAGTAATAATTCAGCTATTAACCCTCAGGTATAAGCCATAAAACTTACCTCTTTCGGCTATGCTTTATCAGTATCTTTCCTGACAAAGAAATACAATATATACAAGTTATACCAATTTTATAAATATTACTACAGTAGTTTTATCTGCACAGTAATAGTTGACAAATTAATACTGTAACAACCTTTCTTGAATTTGGTATTAATTAGAATTCTTTGAGATGCTTTTTTAGGAGGAAAAGTGTATTTCAAAATATATTTTTTTTGAGGATTTAAGTGGTTTTGTTTAACTACTATACTTTTTCTCCCTTCTCCCCCCTTCACGGTCAGGTTTAGGGGTGGGTATTCTACCTTGGCTCTTCCCCTCCACCTCCCCACAAGCTTTTGATCATAAATAAAGTTAATGAGTACAAAAATAGTAATTACTGAATCAAAACAACTGGATATTAATTCTGTTCCCAACCATACTCAACTACCAGAATCAGACGCTACATTTGTGAAAAACTTTCAGGAACATCATCAAAGTATTTTATTAACTGATTCTCTTAAATCTACCCTAGATAAAATTCATCCTGACAGACAATATACTATAGGTCAAGACTGTGGAATTTATTGGCGATTAACCGATCCTCCTATCAGAGGAGCAGAAGCACCAGATTGGTTTTATGTTCCTCATGTTTCCCCTCTTTTAAATGGAGAAGTACGAAGATATTATATACTTTGACAAGAATATATTGCTCCTCTCATTGTCTTAGAATTTGTTTCTGGAAATGGTGCAGAAGAAAGAGATAAAACTTCCCCAAGAATATCGGATTTTCAAGATGATAGAAAACCTGGTAAGTTTTGGGTTTATGAAAAAGGGATTAGAATTCCGTTTTACGGCATTTATGAAGTCAAAAAAGCTGCTGTAGAATTATATAGCTTAGTTTCTAACAATTATGAATTGGTAAAGGCTAATGAACGGAATCATTTTCCTATTCCGCAGTTAGGTATTGAGTTAGGTATTTGGCAGGGAAATTATAATAATATGGAGCTACCTTGGTTACGTTGCTGGGATAATCACGGCAATTTATTATTAACTGGTGAAGAACGCGCTGAACAAGAATATCAACATTGTTATGCGCTATATATAGTGTCTTTGCGTAAGTCCTGTTTATGATAAATGTATCAACAGTAAGACTACTTTAGGGAGTTCGCAAAAATAGCCAGAATAAAGAACAAGAGTCCTTGAATTTTAAACTTTTACTTCAACAGATTGTATCCGGAGCATACTTGTTTCAACTTCTATCGACAAAATCCATCATTAGTTTTTACCTATACTCTCCTTTCAATTCCTCAACAATTACTTTTAAAACCTTTTCATCTGATACCATCCAAGGATGAAGGAAAACATCTATTTTGATATCTCGACCCACTGGTACTTGAGAGCTTTTAGGGGGTAAAATCATAGCATCATAAGGAGTCCAAATAGAGGTAAAATTTGTCTTATCTAATAAAGCAATATCTTGGTTTAAATTTTCTAGAAAATTACTTTTAGGACGCATCTGAATTGGTGCTGCTAAATTTAAAGCGTAACCTGTTAATGTACCGTTGTGAGGAGCAGAAATAGTAATAAAGTTTTCTACTTTATCAATACCTCCTAATCTTTGAACATAATAACGACTTACTATTCCTCCCATACTAAAACCTATTAGATCAAGGGTTTGATTAGGTGGAAATGTTTTATTTACATAATCGGCTACTTGTTCTGCTAGTTTATCTAAACCTAAAATACCGTAATTAGGAACTAAGTTTAGAGAATATACTTCCCATCCTAATTTTTTTAGGTATCGAGACATTTTATCAAATATTCTTATGGTGTCAAAAATTCCGTGGATTAATAATACTGGATTAGGTTTGTTTAAACTTTCCATATATTTGTTTTTGGATGTTTCTAATTCTATATTTGTCTATATTTGTAAGTATTTCCTACGGAATGTTGCCCAAATAGCTTCCAGCTATCAGTTATCATCTACGGAGACACATTTACAATTTCCCGCTACAAAATTGTATCGGTTGATAATTAATACTCATCCTTCTTATACTTCAATTTTATAGTTGAAAGTGTAGTATAATTTGAACTTGGGAACGTCTTATAGAGTAAATCTTGAGGAAAAAAATATTGCTATTTGGTGCTAAGGAGCCTCATAGCATTACGAAAAATTACAGTCCTATCTCTGACTAAACTACCCTACAGGGGCTTAAGGTTTTGTTTATAAATGGTCTCTAATGTCGGCTGAGTTGTATTAAGAAGCCGATATCTGAACCCTGAACCCTTAACCCTTAACCTAGATTTTAGGATGAGGCGATCGCTTTTCTTTCCTGCAGGCATTACAGTCTTTTTACTGGTATAAACTTTTCTTGTTATTTTTCTTCAAAATTATGAGATATCTGTAAACGATTATAAATTTTTATACTTCTAAGTTCTCCTAATCATCAAATTGACATTCTGTCTCATTGCACTTAGTGTAAAGTTTTATTAATAAATATAGATAAAAGTTGCGCTATGTTATAACTTGACTATACCAGTCTTAAGCTGTAACCATTACTACAAAAAAACTATCTTAGGAGAAAAAAATCATGTTAGCTTTTATTGGAGGATTATTTGCCGGAATTTTTGGTATTTTTCCTTTTGGAAAAAAGTCAGAGTATCTATTAGAATTTGATAATGCTGACAAAACCAGTACCCCCAAACAAGAATCAACCCAAGCTAGTGTAGCAGCAGAACCTACAAAAACAGAAACTGAACCTGCTAGTTATGAAACCCCGAAAGAGGCAAAAGCTGAACCTACTAATACTCAACAAACTGAAAAAATGGCAGGAGCACCAGCAGTAGAAAAAGAGATTAAAGCTCCTGAAAAGACTAACAAAGTTGAATTGCAAAAATCTACTACTCCTCAAGTAGTTATACCAGAAGCTACCATAACAAATGATACAACTTCCCAGAAACTAAAAGAAGAAGTAGTGTTATTTGCTACTGAGTTTTTAATGCCGCAACCTACTCCTAAACGTGTTCCTGGTCCTAGTATGAGTATGTTTATTGATATAACTAAGAGTATGGATTTACCAAGATAGTATGAGTAATAAAACTAATTAGGGAGTTAAGAAATTATCTTTTAACTTCTCTAGCGGGAAGTGCTTCGCCCTCTTGAAAAGGAGCATCGTATAGGAAAAAAACAGGGTAAATAGTCGGATACCTCCACAAATAAAACTTTCCGCTCCACTTAACAAGCAGGATATTTTATTATTATCTAGCAAAGAGCAAGTTTATCGACTAATGTAATATATAGTCATTTTAATTTAGATTGAGACAAGTATCTCTTGCCATAACTAAGTTTAAGCATAAAAAATGTTCCATTCTTATTTTAAATGACTATATGTGAAAGTATTGGTAATAGTAGCATGAATTTGTACTACACTCAAAGACAATAGTGATATGTAAATGTGTAAGGGCTCATAGCTATAAAACTTCGAGTTTAATTAATGTTACGTCAAAATAGAATTAGTGGTTGATTTCAGGTGTCAAAAACTTCACAATATGAATTAGTGCTAATGGTCAGTTAATTAAAGAATAATAAACTTATAAGTATACTTTAATAAGAGTACTTTATTTGGGAAATACGATTAGGTGAAACCTAGAAATTTCTATGGAAAGGCTGCTGTCGGTAGTTATGATAAAAGTAGGAAATAAATATTAAAATGTTTAAACCAGTAATCTTTTATCTCAGTTTTATGAAACAGAATGTCAAGTTTTTAAGAATACTAAACTACTATATAGCTGAAAAGCTGGATCCCATATTGTTTCTATTTTACGGGATATATCAATGTGAGACTTGATACGACTTAATAGTTGAGTATAATCTCGACAAGTCACTTCTCCAAAAGGAGTAAAATCAGACCAAGTTTGTACTTTACCTAATTTTTGCTCAATCATATTTACTAACTTATTCCATTTACTTCTATTAGTAGTTTGTAGTTTTAATAGAGATTGATCTTGAGTCTGAATATTAGAAGTAATTCCTTTTTGATATATATAATTTTGGTCACAAAATCTAATAACACTACGACGATGAGGAAGGTGTAAATCTAATATATTTGCATAATCTTGAGTCATTCTCTTATGACGAATTTTTTGGGAACGTCGCCGAGGATCATAATCCATTGCATTCATAAAAATAGGTAATAATCCTTCAACTTTTCTGGCTACTTCTGACCAGTCAAAAATTAAGTTCCCCATTTGATCTTGCTCATTTAAACAAACAATATTTGCTTGGGGAGAAATAGATTGAAAATACTGCACTCTGAAAATATTTATCTTTTCAATATCTGATATTTTTACCCAAAAGACAGGAATACCAGTTTTGAGCATTTCTTCACCATAAACCTTTAATTCTCCAATTGTTCCCAGTCGATAAATTCGCCAACCTCTATTCTGTAACTGCATTCTAGCTGAATAGGGGTCAATTTTCATGATTTTTGCCAGATTTTTAACTGCTTCCTGTTTATTTTCTTTGCTAACTGGTTCAATAATAAGTAGTCCTGGTTCTATATTTTCGGGATGAGATTTCGCAGCCGCGATAGCTTGTTGTTGGCGATTTTTTTCTATATTTTCTATTCTTTGTAAACCTTGACGCGCTTGTAGAACTACCTGTGGGTTTGTTGCACCTTTGAGTAATTTTCTATAGAATTTTTCTGCTGATTCTAGTTTATCTATTTCTTCATACCACCTGCCAATATATAGTTGTACCCACAAATTTTGAGGATATTCTTTTTGTAATTTTTTTAGTAGTTTAGCTGCCTGTTGATAATTTTTTATCTTTAGCAGAGTAGCAACTTCTTTAATTTCTTTCATCTATAGTTTTCCTACTTGAGTTGCCAGAAAATATCTTGGGAAAAACACAAGAGTGGGGAAATAATTTCGAACTTTTTATTTAGAGCTTGTTGAATAAATATAGCATTCTGATGTGTCTTCAGTTTGAGTAGTACTAGACTAGGAAGAAATACTAAAAAATACACTTAATATGTTCGTTAATAGAGTTTTCCCTTACCTGAAGTGGGAAAAATGTAGGAGAACTAACACCTACACCTGTAACTATTGCAAGAGTGCCTCTATTCCTATTTCCTTCCTTCACTAACCCTCAAGTCATATCAAATCCGGTTGAATACTTAATTATCTTAATTATATAGTTGGGAGTATATAGTTGGGGGAGATAGAGAGATAGGAAAATCTAAGCATAGATAAAATTATATGCATATATTATATTTTATATAGCTATATCTTATATAACCAGGCTCTACATCAGAAGCTTGAAATATTGAAGTTGATTTTTTTATCCTCTTAAAAAGGGCAGGAAACCTAATTTTTTTTATGAGATTACTTTTAATCTTTAGTTTTTAACTGGCGCGTAGGACTATACTTTTTTCTCTCCAATACAGCAGCAACTAGAGATAACGCAACTAGAGGAGCTGTAACCCCTCTTAGAATACGCTTACCAAGAGAAACTGCTTGAAAACCTCTAGCGATCGCTCCTTCTATTTCTCCATTAGTCCAACCTCCTTCTGGACCTATAGCAATTACTATTGATTCTAGTTTTTGATTATCCAATAAACTCTCCAGTAAAAGAGGATAACTATGAGGATAACTATTACGAGCAACACATATATATTTATGATAATTAGTAAATAAATTTTGCTTCTCAAACAATGATAAAGCTACAGAATACTCTAGAGTTTCTCGAATTTTGGGAACTACTTGACGCTCTGATTGTTCTGCTGCTTCAGTAGCAATTTTCTGCCACCTTTTTAATTTTTGGGGACTAGGTTTAAGCAAAGTTCTAGAACTAATAACTGGCAAAATATGAGTTACCCCTAATTCTGTACTTTGTCGTACAACTTCATCAAAATTATTTCCTTTAGGTAAAGCAGAAATTAGAGTTAGTTCTATTGGTAATTCATTTTGAATTGAAATTTCTTGTTCTAAAACAGCAGTTAACTCAGTCTTTCTAGAAATATCTGGTGTAAGTTTAGCTAACCACCATTTACCCTCACCATCCATTATAATAAATCTGTCTCCAACCCCCAGTCGTAATACTCGCTCTAAATAATGGTGTTGTTCAACAGTTAGAAAAACCTTTTGTCGACAAATTTGCTGGGGGGCGATCGCTAATCTTTGCAAATCAGCCATTCCTCAAAAAAACTTAATAGTTATAATCTAGCTACCTTGTATCCTTAATCTGACGTAGAAACAGTAAAAAACTGCTGAGGCATGAGAGATGTTTTTTGTCATTATCAACATTAAATCAGAATAAAACCCAAAATTTTCTCATTAGATGGAAATAGCAACAAAGCTATTTCCATTGATTTGTTTGCTTTTAAAATATTTTACAGGTGATATCTAATTTGATAATACTCTTCAGTAGTTCTGAAGCTAGTTTTTATGATTATTAACACAGCTAACTGGCCTCAACTAATAAGGTATCTATTTTTCCAATTACTTAGTTTTATTTATTAGCTTCTTAAACGCCACAAAATTTTTGTTAGCCTTAATCCCACAGACTTATTTTAAGACGTGGAATTTCTTCTAGAGAAAGCTAAAAATGTCGGCATTTAGCTTCTTTTTGTGAATTTAAAAAACACATTTGCTATAGACATCAGAAATATTCAGATATAATTTTATTCATCCTTAGAGTATTTTACTTGGGTCTTTCAATACTGCCATAGAACTTCATTTTATGCGAAGCTAATGGCTGAGAGTTGACAACTAAATACTTACCTAAAAATCAGTTTCATCAGTAGCAGTTAAGCTTTCGTTTTTCCCGATTTTTTCCAGGTATTCTGATATGGCTTCAGTGGCTAATTGAACTACTGGTTTACCCTGACGTTTAGACTCCTCTTTTAACTTGGTATAGATTTCATCCCTCACACTAACTCGATGTCGCATTTTGCTGGTATCTTTAGGCTGATCCGGAAGGGATGCAGGTTCACTTACTGGTTGACCTACTTCTTGATCTAAAGTAGGAGCTGTTGTCAGTGCTACTTCAGGCTGCTCCTCCTGTTGCTCCAAAGTAGGAGTTGTTGTCAGTGCTACTTCAGGCTGCTCCTCCTGTTGCTCCAAAGTAGGAGTTGTTGTCAGTGCTACTTCAGGCTGCTCCTCCTGTTGCTCTAAAGTAGGAGTTGTTGTCAGTGCTACTTCAGGCTGCTCCTCCTGTTGCTCTAAAGTAGGAGTTGTTGTCAGTGCTACTTCAGGCTGCTCCTCCTGTTGCTCTAAAGTAGGAG
>JAKQYE010000022.1:22988-41544 GCA_023356605.1 Trichodesmium sp. MAG_R02
TGTTGCTCTAAAGTAGGAGTTGTTGTCAGTGCTACTTCAGGCTGCTCCTCCTGTTGCTCTAAAGTAGGAGTTGTTGTCAGTGCTACTTCAGGCTGCTCCTCCTGTTGCTCTAAAGTAGGAGTTGTTGTCAGTGCTACTTCAGGCTGCTCCTCCTGTTGCTCTAAAGTAGGAGCTATTGTCGACTCTAGCAGAGGTTTACCGACTTCTTGACCTAAAGTAGTTGTTGTATTAGCATCACTCCTAAAAATAGAAGTTTTTGAAGGTTGATGAGTACTGAAAGGTTGAGCTTCAGTAGTAGTTGTTACTGGAGTTGTTGTTGTCGTTTGAGTCATATTAGTTGGTGGAGTTACTGAAGAATTCATCGGAATCACTTCCTGATTATCTTCCAAATTTTTACTGATGGACTCTTCTTGAGATTTACTGTCTGGAGTTGTCTCAGTAACATCTTGAACTATGGGAATATTGTTTTCAGAATTAATTGAGTTCAAACTTGGGTTGTTAATATCTGTATTCATCGAGAAACTAGATTGATAGTTGGTTACAAACTTATGGATGGCTTCAATACCGATACGATTACAGAAATCACCGAAACTCTCATCTGGTTGCCGTTGTTGCTTGAAATATATAAAGATTCCCTCCAACTCAGCTTCCAGATTATTGATATGCAGTTTATCGATATAAGGTTTTGCCAGTCGTGTTTGGTTCGGTGAACCCCCTAACCAAATCTGATAAGAATCAGGAGCACTACCGACAAATCCTAACTCCGCCATATAGGGTCTAGCACAGCCATTGGGACATCCTGTCATTCTAACTACAAAATGTTCTTGTCCTAGTCCCACCTTGTCCAACCATAACCTAATTTGTCCCAGTATGCCAGGTAAGGTCCTTTCTGATTCTGTAATTGCTAGTCCACAAGTAGGGAAAGCTGGACATGCCATACTATAGCGTACCAAGGGGTCAATATTTTTTTCTTTGCTAATACCGTGTTTATTAAGAATTTGTTCTATTGCTTCTTGCTGCCCTGGTTGAATTTCGTAGAGAATGATATTGTGATTAGCCGTTAACAGCATAGGTAGCTCAAACAAGTCAACTAATTTTCTTAGAGCTGTTTTCAGCTGAAATGAATCTCCATCTTTAATCCGCCCATTTTCGACAGAAATTCCCAAAAATAGCTTTCCATCCCCCTGTTCGTGCCATCCTAAAAAGTCCAAATATTTCCATTCTGGTAGAGATCTGAAGGGAAAAATCGATTTACCAAAATACTCGGCCAACTTGGCCTTAAATTTTTCTACTCCCCAGTCATGGAGTAAATACTTCATTCTAGCATGGCGACGGTCACTGCGGTCACCATAATCTCTTTGAGTAGCTACTATAGCTTTAATAAAATCAAATATATCCTCTTTTGTAACATATCCAATTTCTTGGGCTAAACAAGGGAAAGTTTCTTCTTTTCTGTGAGTGCGACCTAAACCACCACCTGCCAAAACATTAAATCCTTCCAATTCGCCTGCTTCATTAGTAATCACAACCAGGCTAACATCCTGAGTATACAGGTCTATAGAATTATCTCCTGGAACTGTTACAGCGCACTTAAATTTTCTCGGCATATAGTGATTACCGTATATAGGTTCTTCACTATCAGGAAATATCGTACCATTACCATTATATTGTCTAGCTTCTTTTAGGTCAGGAGCTTCTTCTACACTAATTACTTTTTCTCCGTCCAACCAAATTTCGTAATATGCCCCTGTTTGTGGTGCTAATAAATCTGCTATTTTATTAGCATAATCTCTAGCATATTCATATTCAGGACGATTTCTATAAGGAGCTGGTGGAGACATGACATTTCTGTTTATATCCCCACAAGCACCTAGTGTCGAGCCCATACTTTTTATGATCGATGATATAACTTGTTTCAGATTTTTCTTTAATACTCCATGCAACTGAAAACCTTGTCTAGTTGTAACGCGAAGTGTTCCATTACCATACTCATGAGACAACTTATCTAGAGTGAGAAAAAGTTGTGGCGGAATAAAGCCACCCGGGTTTCGGGTGCGAAGCATCATTCGATAATCTTTCTCCTGCCCTTTGACTCTATTATCTCTATTGTCTTGTTGATAAGAACCGTGGAATTTTAATATTTGGACAGCTTCTTCAGTGAAGTGAGTTGTATCTTCCAGTAGTTGAGTTGCCAGAGGCTCCCGCAAGAAATTACTATTCTCCTTTATTCCTTCTATCCTAGAAGGTCTTCGCTTTTTAGGTGTTGAAATTTGAGATGGGGTCATCATAGGTGAAAGTGGAAATTTCTACTATTTAATTTGTTAGTATAGTTATTCTCTAAGTGTTGCTTCCGAGTCACAATTAAGAACTTAAATTTTGGTTAATTTGATTTATTGATAATTTGAATTTGCTATACTTTATCTTTACCTGTTTCTTGACTTCAGTATTCATAAGAATTTAGCATTATTATACTAATAATTCATTAGTATTCTATTATACTCTCACACATCTGCGCTTTGTCAACCTCCACTAAATTTATTGGTTGACTTTTTTTACTATGAAAACTGTATTTGGTTGTGATAATGTCTATGAAAGTTTATTTTAACTGAAAACCTTTGAAGTTCTAACTCCTAACTCATTAACTATTATCCTAGATGCTACCAAAATATCACAACTTAGATAGGATTGCTATAGTAGATTCACAAATTTTATAAGAAAAATGCCTATTTCACTAATGTACGAAGAAGAAGACTATGTAGTCTTAGAAGCAAATAAACCTGAGCAATTTATGAATGCCTATGAACTTCTAGAAAAATTGCGTACTATCCTAGTTCAACAACAACAAAATGATTTGCCTAGAGATTTACAAAAATTATCTTCCCTAGATGCTCAAGCTCAAAAACTAAGAGATACCTATTGTGAATATGAATTTTCTCCAGGCAAGTTCATACAATGGTATGTAGTGCGTCTAGAAAAATAGGCTCAGTTCATAATTCTTTTTATAGCCTAATACAGTTCAGTTAAGGATAGTTCAGTTAAGGATTTTTTTGCAGTTCTGTAATCTGAAAAGCTTATTATTTTGCTTCCATACCAGAATATTTTTGGTATTATCTGAACCGTATTGTTTTGTACTCAATATTCCCCACATTAAAATTCAATCTCTCCGACTAACTATTCAAAGACTTGCCTAATAATATATATTAAAATAATAGGCAAAAATACATAGGTCAAAAGTATTTATAATCAATTATTCATGATTTAGGATACAATCCATCTTAAAGTATCTATACTGAACAAGGTCATAATTTGAGGAACATTGAAGAAATAAAGTCCTTATTAAATCTCAACTTTCAAACTTTTAAGAAAACTCAAGTTATGACCTAATAAAGTATAATAAAAAGCTTTCGTATTATATTTGTGGCAAAACATTTGGTGACAGCCTGCAAAAAAAAACTAACTTTGCTGGATTTTTTTAACCTCAAAAAAGATAATTTCTATTTTTAATAATCAATTAGGTTTTTTCTACTTCTGGAGTAGTTATCAAGGCTAAATCAATCTTCCCTTCTGTAGGTTGACTCACTTCAGCTTGTAAATTTGGCCCAAAAAAAGCTGATAATCTATCTTGTTTTTTTTGCCAAGTGTCTAAAGCAATTAATGAAGAATCAAATTCTAGTACTAATGCATAAGTACCATTAACTGCTATTTCCCTTAATCCTTGAAGTATAGGTCTTTCCTGATCTGTAGGACTTAAACCCAAGCGAGTCAGAGATTCTTCTAAATGCACTTTTTGGCCATACCTATAGCGAGTTACATCTTGACGTAGTTGGTTTTGAGTAGGAGTAGCCTGTTTTTCCCTAAGAGTTAAGATTTCTTTGGTAGTTAATTGGGTAAAAGGTACTGGTTTAAGTTCAGCCGCTTTGAGAGCAAGTCCTCCAAGAAGTAGAGGAATACCATAAAAGAATCCTGCTAAGTTAAGTGTGGGATTATTAGTAAAGTAAGCTGCTGTTCCAATCACAGAAATGACTCCACCTAAAACCAACCCCACTGTCGCTAATGAAATTTGGCGTAGCATATCAACCAATTATATAACCTTATAATTTTATAAATATCTAATTTTTTGTTTGATCTATGAGTGAACTACAAATTAGCACTTTCAATAGATACGTTACCATTACTATGAATAATGGTCAACTATTTTTTTAGTATTTATTTTCACAATTATTTTTTACCTCAACTTAGTGATGAATTTTGAGCAACTCAGCCAAGAGTCTGTTGTGGTTATAAAAATTCTTGTCCTTGGCAAGATACATAAGTTTTCGATTTCAGGATTGAAGGAAGAGGAAAAAAAATACTCTAGCTAATTTATGAGGTTGCTGCAATATATAGTAATCCTATTTTATTCATGGCAAAAATTCCACTGCTTTTTAGGGAACAGGGAACAGGCAATAGAGAATAGGTAAGAGTTTTAAAAGTTTTATTTACTTTTTGATTTGTTACAACCTATGGGCGGAATGCCATAGTAATTAGGCTATTATGCATTTATGTTTAATAAACGGGGTAACCCTTATTTCTAATGTTACTTTCAATTTAATAATCAGTTCTCCTTAATTTAACAATCTTTTTAGGATATCTTCTAACTCCTCAATTAACGTAAATACTTGCTTCGTAAATATTTATTTATTTGCTGAATTCCATACTAACTCTATTAAACTAGAATCAGCAATATATTTGGGCAAATACTCTTGTCTATAATTTAGTATTCCTGCTTCTATCTATTCAGCAATATCTGCTCTTTTATGAACACTTGCATTCTCAATAGAGATTACAATTATTGGTATCTTTTTGGGAAAAACATTCTTTTTTTTATTACCTTGTTATACCCATTTTTAAACACCACTTTATGCAGAGACTTCAAGCTTTCCAAAGTTTTTATTTTCTAAGTTTGTTGGGTGCTGGCATTTTTCACACTGACTTTTATCTATGTTTTTATTTTTAAATAATACAATCTAGATGCATCGTAGCTGATCATTCTCAATAATACCAAATCTCAAAAATTATGGTATGCATTCTGAAAAAAATTGGTAGGTATTTAGGTGTCGGGAAGAAACTAGGCTTAGTATAAAAAAGCGACCATGAAATTAAGTATAAATCAATGGTACAAGCTACACAATTTTTTTCTTTTAGGGAACAGGTAATATCATATCTCTTTGAATACCTGCAATAAAAATTTTAGGGAATAAGGAGCAATTTGAAAGAGAAAATCATTCTTGTCTCCGACTTCAGGACTTCCGTTAATATTCGTTTAATCGGAACAAAAATCAGTTGTATAATCAAAAAAATCGGCATCTTAAAATTAGATTTGTTTAGTTGTAACCTGACAAACTAGTGCAGAAAAAGTAAGCTTTGCCTATAAATAGGGAGGAAAGTAATTCTAGATAATTGAAAGTTCAGTTTTTTTTGGATATCCCCTGAAAGGAGTAATAGTTTACAAAAAACCTTAATAAACCTTTTCAAAGCTACTAATATTTCGTTATATCGATTCTTTGACAAAAACCATTAAGTCAAGTACAATTCCGTTTGGTTAGTAACTTGTTTGACAAGGGAATACTCCGCCATGGCCTTGAACCAAAATTTATCTTTGGATAAATGGTCGTAAGTTAAGCGACGTTAAATAATAGAGGGTGAGATGCCATAGCGAGGATTGGAGTAGGCTTATAGTCCCCAAACTATTAAGACTATGAGTCCTGTTGTTTCACAACAAGACAATGCTTGCAACAGCCATCACTTTAACTGGTGATGCTATACAGATTCAAGGTACATAGCTTTGAATAGGTTAAGTGTTGCACTACTAAGTACTTTTTATAGCATATCAGGAATTTCAAATGGACTCACAGACCGTAAAACTCAAACTGGCTAACATTGAAAGCAAGCGGGAATCTCTGGTCAAACTACTAGAAAAGCCAGATTTGGGTACCCTTAGAATTGATGTTAATCAAGCAATAGAGGAAATAGATGACTTGATTGATGAATTAAATCGGACCTTTCCTGATTAATAGAAAATATAATAGATTAATCGGAAAACTGGCGCTAATGTTTCTGGAATTATTAAAATCTGTAACCCTCCTCGAGCCCCCGCTGGGAAAGCCACCTTAGAGGTTGAATAATTATAGTCTACAACAAGTAGAGAAATTTCCAGAAGCAAAAGTGGAAAAGTAGAAGTATGGTTTTAGATAAGTTAACAGATGGGAAGATGGGAGTCAACATCTCAAACCTTCTCTTATTAGAATTGTTGGGAATTAAGCTAAAAAAAACTACATTTTGTACTTCAAAATGTAGTCTACAAATAGAATGAGAGAGGAAAGGCAATTAATTAAGTATTAATACTGGTAACAAAGAAAAATTGGTGTGACTAGGACATTCCAAAGAAAAAGTAGCTTGGGTTGAGGCTAAAAAAAACTTTTCCTATCCAAAAATGTGGCAAACTAGCCCTAAGTTGGCTCAAAAATTCATGGTTAACTAAGGTACATCAATGAAGAATCCATAAGAGTTTTTTTTGATGTAAAAACTATTCGGAAAGTAGGGAAAAAAATGTCAGTAGAAATCAAAAAATTAGACCACTTAGGGTTAGTACAGGAATCATTGATGAAATGGGAATATTCAATAAAATTAATAAATTAATAGAAGAAAATCATATTGAAAAAATCACGGCAGGAAAAGAGGTTTGCTCTTCCTTAAAGACCCCATGTTTTTAACTGATAGTGCCTTTTTAAAATCTCCTAGAAGAATTGAAACTTTGGGATTAATCATGGGTTTATGTTTATTGGTTTATACCCTGGGACAACAGGAGCTTCGGCAAACTTTAAAAAGAATGAAAACTGGGGTAAAAAATCAGTTAGCTCCCCTGACAGATAGACCGACTCTACGATGGATATTTCAATGTTTTCAATCTATTCACGTCTTCTATATGCAGGGGGTAAAACAAATATCTAATTTAACCAATGAACGGTACAGTCTCTTAGTTTAATCCTTATTGGCACAAACAGCCCTTACTTAGACATTGGAAAGGCCAAAAATTGCTCTAAATACTATACACTTCAGCTATATATAGTTTCTCCAGTTACTGAGTTACAGTTGTTTTTCTTCTTTTATAGTCATTTCAAATAAGAATGGATTTTTTTTCTGCTGAAACTCAGTTATAGCCAGAAATACTTGTCTCAATCTAAATTAAAATAACTATATATTCCCACCGAGCCCGAATTACTACTCTGTGCAAACATTGCATCTAACGTCCCTAAGAAAAAAGTGATTATCAAAAACTAAATTTTAGCCAAAACGACCACTTATATATTGTTGAGTTGCTTCTTCTTTTGGGTTTTGAAAAATGCTGTAAGTTTCATCAAATTCAACCAAATAACCGAAACGCTTACCATCCTCTTGAGCTTTCGCATTAAAAAAGGCAGTTACATCAGCTATCCTGGTAGCTTGCTGCATATTATGAGTCACTATGATAATAGTGTAATTTTCCTTGAGTTCGTTAATTAACTCTTCTACTTTAATAGTAGAAATAGGGTCTAGAGAAGCGCAAGGTTCATCCATTAAAACTACATCTGGACTAACAGCAACTGCACGAGCAATACACAAGCGTTGTTGCTGACCTCCAGATAGAGCAAAACCACTTTGCCCTAATTTATCCTTAACCTCGTCCCATAAAACAGCTTGTCTTAGCGCTCTCTCGACTATCTCATCCATTTCTTCTTTAGATTTAGCCAAACCATTAACTCTTACTCCATAAGAAACATTATCGTAAATTGACTTAGGAAAAGGATTAGGCTTTTGAAAAACCATACCGATGTGACGGCGAATTTCTACAGGGTCAATATCTGGGTCGTAAATATTTTGATCATGATAAAGAATACGACCTTCTAAACGGAAAATACTAATCAAATCATTGAGACGATTAAAGCATCGTAATAATGTACTTTTACCACAACCTGAAGGTCCGATAAAAGCAGTTACTTTATTCTTGGGAATTTTCATTGAAACATCTTTCAGGGCTTTAAAATCTCCGTAAAAAATGCTGACTTTTTCTGCTGAAAGAGCAGCAGCAGAATTCTGTTGATCAATATTTTTTTGTAAATCTGGCATAAGTAGGACGACGTAATTTAGTCTAGAAATTATTTTTGCACGTATTATTCAGATTATACTGAATAAGTTTTTTCGAGGATAGGTAAGCAGCAACAGCTCAAGTTTTTTCAAGGTAGAAGTAGGACACCATGAAGGTTCAAAAAATATAAGAATTTTGAATACTTTAGCTGGTTTGCTTACCAATATATTAATTAATAATTTTCTTCAAAATATTCCTGATAAAAGAACCCTTGCTTAAGGGAGTTTTATTAAATCCTGATTCAGTTACCTTTATCTATTTTTCCGATCGACGCAAAACACAAAGTTTAATTTCATTTTTTCTGAATACCTAATTATTGTTTAATCATCAAAATTCCTTTTTACTCGTTGCCCAACGAGAAAGAATACTGGTAATTAAAACTAATAAAACTAGAATCAAGGATCCTGCCCAAGCAAACTCTTGTAAAACTAAATCAAAGCTTCGGGAAAACTCATATACCAGATATGCTAAAGACGGTAATGTTGGAGAAAAGGGACCACGAGGCCAATTATTAGAATAAACCACAGTAAAAAGTAGTGGAGCTGTTTCTCCAGCAGCACGAGCAATAGAAAGAGTTATTCCTGTTATAATACCTGGTAACGCAGCAGGTAAAACTATCTGTAGAACAGTTTGATAATTAGAAGCACCAACTCCTACCGATGCGGCTCTAATATCTCTAGGAACTATTTGTAAAGCTTCATCAGTAGCCTTAATAATAGTGGGTAACATTAAAACTGATAAAGCAACTCCACCGGCAAACACTGAAAATTTACCCATAGATAAAACTAGTAAACTATAGGCAAATACCCCTGCAATAATTGATGGGACACCACTTAAAATATCAGTCGCAAATCGAATTGGGCGGGCAGTTTCTTCGTCACTAAATTCAGATAAATAAACTGCTGTTAAGATGCCAAAAGGTACGGCAATTAAACTAGCAATTGCTACCACCATAATTGTGCCTAAAATAGCATTAGCAATACCCCCTGTATCTTGACCAGCTGCCGGAGGTAACTTAGTAAATAAATCTAAGTTTAGACGAGCTAATCCTTTGATAAAAACATAAATTAAGACTGCGAATAGAGGGGTCAGAGTGATAACTAAGCAAGCGCCTGATAATGCTGTCATCACTTTATTAAATATTTCCCTTGGTCTTTTAGGGTTTCTTTTTAGTTTATTGCAATTCATTCTAATTAGTACTTAGCCTTAATTTGATTCACAATCCAATTAGCCAATATATTTACAATTAAGGTTAAAGCAAATAAAATAACTCCTGTATACATCAGAGCAGAAAGTTGTAAACCTGAAGCTTCAGCAAATTGGTTGGCCATCAAAGAAGCAATAGTATTAGCTGGAGCAAAAAGGGTAACTTTAATCGAGTTAGCATTACCAATTAACATTGTTACAGCCATAGTTTCTCCCATTGCTCTACCCAGACCTAACATTACACCACCAACAATTCCTGAAAAAGCTGCTGGAATTAATACCCTCATAATAGTAGCCCAACGGCTAGCTCCTAGACCTAAAGAAGCTTGTCGCAAATCAGGTGGTAGACTAGCAAGAGAATCGCGAGAAATTGCAGTAATAATTGGTAGAATCATTACTGATAAAATAATCACCGCAGGGAACATTCCCGGACCTCCTGCACGAACATTATCGGGAATAGAAAAAAGTGGAATCCATCCCAGATATCGACCGAGAATTGCCTCTATTGGTTCCAGAAAAGGGAGCAAAACATAAATGCCCCATAGACCATAAACTACGCTAGGGATAGCTGCTAGTAATTCCACCATAAAAGTTAATGGAGTAACAACTTTTTTGGGGATAAAATTCTCACTTAAAAATATTGCTGTACCTACACCAAGTGGAACTGCGATAAACAGAGCTAATACTGAACTCACTAAAGTTCCCACAATCATTGGCAATGCGCCATAATCGCCTTTACCATCATTCGCAACAGGATTCCAAACACTTTTAAATAGAAAACTGAAGCCGAATTCATTGAGGGATGGTATTGCTTCCCAGGCTACTGTCAGAGCCATTAAGATTAGAATAAATACTATACTCCAAGCAAAGAATTTAGTCAGAGCAATAAAAGCATTATCAAACTTTTTTTCGATATTACTCCTAGAGCGAGTATCTTTTTGAACTTGAGATGTTTCGACCATATAATTTTTTATACTTATAATGTCATCGTATTAATTTTTATAATTTTTGATATCTATTATATTGAGATTAGCACCGATAGATCCATACCTTTTCTTTATTCCTGATTTAATTGACTTCAGGGAATTTCTAAGGATACTTATGAGATTATATTATTTCTTTCAAATAAAAATGCAATAAATTTAATTCAGAACTCAGAATCCTGAATTAAATTTATTTTGATGCTATTTGAGAGTAATATTGTAATCTGGACTAATTTTATCAGCAGCTTCTACAACTTTTTGACGTACATTATCAGGTAAAGGAATGTAGCCTAACTCAGGACTAACTTTTTGACCTTCATTTAAGCCATATTCAATCATTTTTTCTACACCTTGAGCTTTGGCTGCATCATCATATTTACTATAAGCAAGCATCCAAGTATAGGTTACAATTGGATAAGAATTATCCCCTTCTGGATCAGTAATAAAAGCTCGTAAATTTTCGGGTAATGCGACTGCCCCTAAAGTTGCTTCTGCTGATTCAAAGGTAGGCTCTATGTATTTACCAGATTGATTTTGTAGAGAAGCCATATTCAGACCAGCACTCTTAGCATAACCATACTCAACATATCCTATGGCTCCCTCAGTTTGAGTAATTTGAGCAGTTACACCATCATTCTTGGCTCCACCAACACCCACTGGCCATTGAACAGTTTTACCTTCCCCTACTTTCTTTTTCCACTCTGGACTAATAGCACTCAAATGCTTCGTGAAAACTCCAGTTGTACCACTACCATCAGAACGATATACAACTGTAATTGTTGTATCGGGTAGAGTTAGGCCGGAATTAATGGCTTCTATCTTTGGGTCATTCCACTTTTTGATATTACCCAAAAGGATATCTACATAAACTTCCCTGGAAAGCTTGATATTAGAAGCATTGGGCAAATTATAGGCTAAAACAATACTACCCGCAGTCATTGGTAGTAAGATAACTCCTCGGCCTACTTTGTCGATTTCCTCATCCTTCATGGCCACATCAGAAGCACCAAAATCTACTAATTCTTGAGAAAATCTCTCAACACCAGCCCCACTACCCACTGATTGATAATCTACTTGTAGGTTAGGGTCACTATTACCCAGGTCTTGAAACCAACGTTGATATATAGGTGATGGAAAAGAAGCTCCAGCTCCGACAAGGGTTATCTGACCACCTCCACTATCACTTCCACCACAAGCAGTTAAAACAATTGTTAGGGCAACTGCAGATACTTTGAGAGTGAGACGAGTTATCCCAGAAAGATTCATACCAGATTCCATGATTATTGAGATTTTTATATTTCTCTAGACACCAAACAGAATAGACACAAAATTGACACATTGAGTTTAAAGAAAGATTAATTCTTGTTGATTATTAGAAATTATTGGGCTGAAGATGGAAAATGTTCATCAAATTGCTTCATAAAAATTCTGTATTTCAAGTTTAATTAGGATGGCATAGAATATATTTGGGAATCTCACAACTAAATCACAGATTATTTAGAGACTATTTATAAACAAAACTTTAGGCTTTTTTAGGGTGTCTTAGGCAGCCATAGGACTGTAATATTCGCAGTGCTATACAGGCCTAAAGCCACCAAATGGCAAGTTTTTTTTCCTTGAGATTTATTTTATAAACCATTTTTAATCCTATAGTTATTGCCTTAATTTCGGTAACAAATCAACCGAATTTTACTACTTTCATATAATATCTGGATAATTAGTTATGATTAAAGTTTTAATTCTTTACTAATGAGGATCAAGGAAGGGCATATGTTTCAGTGTTTTCCCTACTAACCTTAATCTATTATTGCGTTAATCATCAATATTCAAAAATATATGCAATAGGTATGAGGATACCTTCTCCTTATATTTCATCTTCATCAAAACTCTATTGAAAGTTTGTTATGAAACTTGAGCATTTGTATATTTTAACCTAGAATTAGCTTTATTGACTATTGTTTAGCTTTAGGAAATAGACAATTTTAATGGGCAACATTTACGAGGTTATTTCTAGTTTATGAATTTTCACAGCCTATAGGCGGATTGTTCTATAATTACAACCAAAATTAATTGGTCGTAACCATTTATCAAAAATCTATGAGTTGTCTGTTTAACAATAATTAATTAAGAAAAAAACCCTTCTCAACTAAATTCTATAAAATCTTTTGTAAAAGAAGGGTTAGGTGAGTTTTTACTACGAATTACTTAATACTAATTTGATAGCTAGAGCTGATTTTATCCGCGGCTTTTGCAACTGTTTTACGAACATTTTCAGGTAGTGGAATATAACCTAAATCAGCGCTTACTTTTTGCCCCTCATTTAATCCATATTCAATCATTTTTTCTATACCCTTAGCTTGAGCTCCATCATCATATTTACTATAAATCAGCAACCAACTATAAGTAACGATAGGATAAGAATTATTGCCTTGAGGGTCACTAATAAAAGCACGAAGATTTTCAGGTAATTTTACTGCTGCTAGAGTAGACTTAGCAGACTCTAAAGAAGCCTTAATGTAATTACCAGATTTATTTTCCAAGGCTGCAGTTTCCAGTCGAGCAGTCTTAGCAAAACCAAACTCAATATAACCTATAGCACCTTTTGTTTTACGAATTAAAGCAGTTACACCATCATTCTTAGGGCCACCAATACCCACTGGCCACTGAACAGTTTTGCCTTCTCCTACTTTCTTTTTCCACTCCGCACTAATAGCACTTAGATGCTTCGTAAAAACTCCTGTAGTTCCACTACCATCAGAACGGTAAACTACGGTAACTGGTAGATTTGGCAAATTTACCCCGGCATTAATATCAGCAATTCTTTTGTCGTTCCAGTTTGTAATTTTACCCAAAAGGATATCTACATAAACTTCCCTGGATAATTTAAGCTCTGATATGCCTGGTATGTTGTAAGCTAATACAACGCTACCTGCAGTCATGGGCAACATCAGAACTCCTCGACCTACTTTGTCTATTTCAGCATTTTTCATTGCTACATCAGAGGCACCGAAATCTACCAATCCTTGGGTAAATCTTTCAATACCAGCACCACTACCAACTGATTGATAATCTACTTGAACCTCAAAACCACTATTTCTCATATCACTAAACCAGCGTTGATATAGTGGAGCTGGAAAAGATGCTCCTGCTCCTACAAGGTTGATTTTTTGTTGAGCGAGACTGTACTTGACCCCAGCAATTGTAGTAGCTAGGCCAATTGTTAAGGCTACTACGGAGAATTTAGAAGCACTGCGAATTACTTGACTAAAATTAACTCTGTTCATCATAAATAAGCATCAAAGTTTGATATGGATTTTACAAAAAAACTACAATCAATAAATATATGAACATATTAAAGTTAAGAATAGGTTAATAAAATATTAAATAAGAGTTAATCAATTTGAAATTATGTTCATATCAAAAAATATAGGACTTAGTATGATGAGAAATTAAGAACTAACTACAGAAGTTAAATAATTGGACAAAAATCCGCCATCTTCCCAGCTCAAAATATAATTTTTGATAAGTTTGGTTAAGTTTAGTAAAACGGATGAAAGATGGTAGAATTTGGACGATATTTAAAATTATTTCAACACTTAAAGGCTCGCCGTGGTCAAAACACCTCTATCAAATAATACAAAAGCAACTACTAAAGCTTTGCGCTCTTTGCCAGAGACGAAAAATGAGTTAAAGATATATCTCGATGATTTGGCTGAACAGATTATTTCTGGGTATCGCCTCAGTCGAGAAGAGGCTATTATACTGACTCAGATAGTAGGACAAGAAGATATTCTTTTACTTTGTCAAGCTGCTGACCGGGTTCGTCAAGCTTGCTGTGGAAATGTTGTAGATCTGTGTAGTATAATAAATGTTAAGTCCGGAGGCTGCTCAGAAAATTGTAGCTTCTGTTCCCAGTCAGTTCATCATCCTGGAGAAGATTCCCCTATTTATGGCCTCAAGTCTACTGAGGAAATCTTGGCTCAAGCAAAGGCAGCAGAAGCTGCTGGAGCTAAAAGGTTTTGCTTGGTGTCTCAGGGTCGGGGTGTTAAGTATAATAGTCCCAAATCTACAGAGTTTGAGCAAATTCTGGGGACAGTAAGGCAAATTATTGCTGAAACTAATATTAAGCCTTGTTGTGCGTTGGGAGAAGTGACGGAAGAACAAGCTCAAGCATTGGCGGAGGCTGGAGTAACTCGCTATAATCATAATTTGGAGGCTTCTGAGCATTTTTACGAGGAAATCGTGACTACTCATAGCTGGAATGACCGAGTTGAAACTGTGAAAAACCTAAAAGCGGCAGGTATTCAAGCTTGCACAGGGGGTATTATTGGTATGGGAGAAACTTGGGTAGATAGGATAGATTTGGCTTTGGCTTTGCGAGAGTTGGAGGTTGAGTCTGTGCCTTTGAATTTGTTAAATCCTCGTGAAGGTACCCCATTAGGTGATTTGCTTAGATTAGATCCTTATGATGCTTTGAAGGCGATCGCTATTTTTCGCCTGATTCTACCAAGGCAAATTATTCGTTATGCTGGAGGGCGAGAAGCTGTGATGGGAGAATTGCAAGCTTTGGGTCTGAAGGCTGGTATTAATGCTATGTTGATTGGTCATTATCTGACAACTCTTGGTCAACCTCCAGGAAAAGACCAAGCAATGCTAGAGTCTCTTGGACTTCAAGGGGGGGAAGTTCCTGTTCCAACTAATGGTTTGTAAACATTCAGCTCTCAGCCATCAGCTATAGCAATTCTATTTTACTTGCGTCCAAAATCTTACTGCTTTTTGTTTACTTGCGTCCAAAATCTTACTGCTTTTTGGGATGGATGTTTGGAGTTAGTAGTTGATGGCCAAGAGTATCGAAGTGGATTTATAGTTTTTGAATTGTCACAACCTATTTGGGATTGCTATATTGCTTTTGATGAGTGATAGGATTTCGATTAGTTAAGCTAGAAATCCATCTTAATACAAAAGTAATCTCCCTTGAGCTTTGAGATTATTTTCATTTACATCGGTAGACCGTAGTAGGTACGTTTCGCTACGCGACATGAAACGTATTTCTGTTGTGCAACGTCTCTGCAAGGTTTTGGTTATGGGGATGTAATTCATCAGTTTGAAAAGCTCTGTAAATTCTATCCTTAAGAGTGGTTGTTATTCCTGAGAGCTGGTAGCTAATAGCTAAATGTTTACAATAGGTTTAAGTCAACTATCCTTGCCCTAAATGTAGACATTGAGTGGCTAAGATTCCACACTACAATAGTTTTATGATTCACCCTTTGTAAATTATTTTTCCTCTCAGATGCTGTAGGTGCTACAATTACTACTTATTCCCAAAAACAACTGTTAATTGCCGTGACAATTACAATAGAATTGCTGTGGGCAATTGCCGGTCTACTCTTGACAATTGCTGCGACATTTTTACCAGCCTCTTTTGCAAGTCCAGCTTGGATTTGGGAACAGCAGGAGGTTAAGACTTTTTATTTGGGGGTGACTTACCAAGTTGGTGCAGTTTTGTTTATTGGTTGCTTGGGTGGAAAAAATGCTGCTGTTATTTCTCAAGTAGCTTATATATTTTTAGGTCTAACTTTATTACCTGTGTTTACTTATGGTGGTGGTTTTGGTTATTTTAGAGAACCAAGTTTTGGCTATATTTTAGGTTTTTTACCTGCAGGTTGGATATGTGGAAATTTGGCTTTTAAAGCAGATCCTAAATTAGAATCATTGACTTTTAACTGTTTATGTGGTTTGTTAAGTGTTCATGTAACTGGATTAGCTTATTTGATTATTAGTAATATTCTGGGTTGGAATAATACAGAGTCATTATCTTTGTTTAAAGCTATTTTTATGTATTCTATTTATCCTATACCTGGACAACTAGGGATTATATGTGCTGTCGCAGTTATGGCTTATTTCCTAAGACGTTTACTATTTTATTGACTAGCTATTAGCTTTTATACAGTAGTAATAGGGATTAATGTGGTACAACTGATGGTGAATTTAAGTAATATAGTAATTGTTGAACTTGAAATTACATTTTCAAAAAAATCCTTTATTCTGGATCGCTGCTATTATCAGCATTGTGTTAGACCATCTGACTAAGTTTTGGGTGGTACAAAATTTTCAACTCGAAGAAAGTCGGGCTTTATGGCCTGATGTGTTTAACTTGACTTATGTAACTAATACTGGAGCAGCTTTTAGTTTGTTTAGTAATGGTGGAGTTTACTGGTTACGCTGGTTATCTTTAATCGTTAGTCTAGGTCTTATGGGTTTTGCTTGGTTTGGACCTAGGTTTGATAGGTGGGAACAACTAGGTTATGGTTTAATTTTAGGAGGGGCGTTGGGTAATGGTATTGATAGGTTTGTTTCTGGTTATGTAGTTGATTTTTTACATTTTCGCCTGATAGATTTTCCAATTTTTAATTTGGCAGATGTTTCGATTAATATTGGTATTATCTGCTTACTAATTGCTGCTTTTTTTGCTGAAACTCCTAAATTAGGTAATAGGGAATAGGAATTAGGGAAAAAATGTTCGTCTGGTCAATTTTACTAGGTTGGTTACTGAGAATTTTACTAGGTTGGTTACTGAGTTTGCTGGGAATTGATTTATCAATTTTTGTTTTTTACTTTTTTTTAAGACAATTATCACAATGACCACAAGCCATATTCTGAGCTTCTTGAAAAAAACCAAATGCTTCTAGTAAAAATTGCCATCGACATTTTCTGGTGGAAAAGTATTTGTTTATTTTTTCAATTCCTGAATTGTAGTTTAAAGATACTTTTTTATTACTACCGGATTTATTGATAGTATAGTTGAATGGGTCGTTCCACCTTAGTTTTCCAGAAGAATGCAGGATGGATAGGGCGATCGCTACATTAGGAAATTTATCTGTTAAATCATCTATATTTCCTGTTGTTGGTAGTTGCTTAATTATTTTTTCTGCTGTTTGATATTGCAACTTAAGTTTATCTGCTAGAAATTTTTGTCTTTGTTTATCTTCTGGGTCTAACCAACCAGTTGGTTCGCTAATTAGAGTTAGGGCTTCTGCTGGTTTTCCATCTCTACCTCCCCTACCAATTTCTTGAATATATTCTGATAAAAGTGATGGTGCTTGGAAGTGTATTACCCACCGCACGTCTGGTTTGTTTATTCCCATTCCAAAGGCGGAAGTACAAACTACAAAGTTGATTTCTCCTCTTATCCAAGCTTTTTCTATATGTCGTCTTTCTTCTGCACTTAAACCTGCATGATAACTTGTGGTTTTATAGTTTTTTTCTCGTAGTGTTTGTGCTAGTTTTTCACTGTCTTTTCTGGTTCTTACGTAAACTAGGCCTGCTTGTTTTTCTCTGGTTTTGATAAATTTAAGTAGTTCTTGACGGCGACTTCTGGGTGTACAAATGTGTTGAATTTTTAGATATATATTGTTTCTATAGGGGCTGAGTAGAAATGCTTTTGGGTTTTTTAGTTGTAAGGTGGTTCTGATGATTTTTTGTGCTTGGGGATCTGCTGTGGCTGTGAAGGCTGCAATGGGAATTTTTGTTCCTGGTGGTTTTGATTTTATTAGTGTTTGTCTGACTGAGCCTAGCCTTCTATAGGCCGGACGAAATGTTTCTCCCCATTGTACTAGGCAGTGGGCTTCGTCTAATATTAAACCGTTGATTTTTGTCTGGCTTTTAGATAGTAGGTTCCAGATTTTTTGGTTGAATAGTGTTTCTGGGGAAAGGTAGAGTAGTCTGAGTTGATTTTGTTCTAATTTTTCCAGGGTTTGTCGTTTTTTTTCTCGCGGCAGTTGGCTGTGCAGTAGGTTGGCCGGTAGGGAGCGATCGCTTAGTTCTTCTACTTGGTTTTCCATTAGGGCAACTAGGGGAGAAATGACTAATGTTAATCCTTTTTTTAGCAGGGCCGGAAGTTGAAAGCATATTGATTTTCCACCTCCGGTTGGCATTATTATTAGGGCGTCTATTCCAGTTAATAAGCAGTTTATTATTTCTCCTTGTGGAGGTCGGAAATTATCGTATCCCCAGATTTTTTTGAATGTTTCTTTGACTTTATTCCACGATGTTTCTTCTGAGTTTTCCATTATGTTTTACTATACCTTCAGTCCTTTTTATTTTTGTGTTGAATAAAAAATCTAGTATAAGGACAAACGGGATAAAATTACATTAGTCTACCAGAGTTAATTGAGGGATGCAAGACTAATCCTACTGTTTTTTT
>JAKQYE010000220.1 GCA_023356605.1 Trichodesmium sp. MAG_R02
AGGGTAGGTTGAGTTGAAGAACAAAACCCCATAACCAGAAATCTTACAGCAAGTTCCAAGTAAGTACAAATATTAAAAATTAAATGTTCCCAGTGCGGGCATCTTGCTCGCGAACGGTGTAGCTCACCAACAGGACTTACCCAGAAATGCTATATTTAGACACACCTAAAAATGTAGGTTGGGTAGAACGAAGTGAAACCCAACAAAGGTTTATTATGCTTAGGTTTCCTCCTTCAACCCAAGCTACCCTTATTACACCATTTTAGCTATGTCGGTATAGTAGGGTGTGTTAGCTCTAGCGTAACGCACCAAGGCTCTATATATATAGTGCCCTTGCGTAAGTCCTGATCAAGACATAGAGTAATTGCATTTTCTATTTAAAATTAAAGATCTCTGCAGGGGTTCTATAAACAATAAGGCTGCGAGGCATTCTATCTTTATGTAACAAAATTTAAAGGAATCCTCAAATCAACTATTTTGGAGTAGCTTGGAATGACTATACAAATCTTAATATAGTTCAACTGTTTCATTGCTACCTATTTCTCGATACAAGTAGTTCTATTGCGCACCATTAAAATTGCTTGAGCTCCTTTACAAAGATGGTTACAAGGTTGTTGCGGTTAGTGATTATCAGGGTGATATTTATTCTTCACAGGGTTTAGATATTCTAAGTATTCGTCAATATTCGGTGGGTGCATTTATGGTTTGGGCGATCGCTATTGGTGGAAAACCATTTATTTCTATTAGTTGGTATCATCCTATTTATGGTTCAATTTTGATAGTACTTTATACAGTGGTTATTCCTCTTATTCCTCTAGAAAAACGTAAATTGAGTTAATTAAATAAGCAGAATAATGAAGTTATCTAAATCTGAAATAAAGGATCTATTTGAAGCTTTACAAGATGGCTATCGAAGCTATGATGACCTCAGCATTATGGTCAAATTAAACCTAAACCAAAATCTAGAAAAGATAGTTCTGGTAAGGAATATTGAAATTGTTATTCTGGAATTAATTGAATGGGCTGAAAGTGAATATAAACTATTAGATTTAGTTTGGGGAGCTAATAATCGAAATCCTGATAATTTGCAAATCAGAAATATAACTTATAAACTTTTCTACATTACCCAAGCACAATGGGAGAAGTTATATAAGTTACTTTCTCAGATTCCTCCTACTTATTTAGATTTGGCTATATGACAAAATAGGAATGTTTAACATTTATACTAAATACGCTAATGCACGACTCACTACTTCATAGAACACTACTAGGCCGCTATCGAATTACCCAGTTTTTAGGCAAAGGTGGATTTGGAGAAACCTACTTGGCCATAGATATGGCTTTACCAGGCCATCCCCAATGTGTTGTCAAAAGACTGATGAAAAATCCTAATCCAAAAGTTTTACATATAACACGAAGGTTATTTGGGACAGAAGCAACAACTCTATATAAATTAGGGACACACAATAATATTCCGCAGCTCCTAGCACATTTTGAGGAAGATGGTGAATTTTATTTAGTTCAAGAGTTTATCAAAGGACATGATTTGACTGAAGAAATAATACCAGGCCAGCCATTAGATGAAACTTCTGTAATTCAGCTTCTTAAAGAAATACTAGAAATCTTAAAGTATGTTCATAAGAATAATATTATCCATAGAGATATTAAACCTTCAAATTTAATGCGTCGTGGGCAAGATAATCAGGTTGTGATGATTGATTTTGGAGCAGTGAAAGAGCTCAGCGTTTTAAGTAGTCTAGACGATGAAGGAAACAGAACTACTACTATTCCTGTTGGTACTCCTGTGTATATGGCTCCCGAACAAAACAATGGCCATCCTCAGCTGTGTAGTGATATTTATGCCATTGGGATGATTGCCATCCAAGCAATTACTGGTTTAGATCCTGGAGAAATACGAAGAAATCAAGATACTGCTGGTGAAGTTATTGGTTGGGAAAATTTTCAGATTAGCCAGAAACTAGCAAATGTTCTGAAAAAAATGGTGCGCTACAACTACAAAGAACGCTATAAAAATGCTACTCAAGCTTTGCAAGCTTTGGTAAATATTTCCCCAAAGCAGCGTAAGTTTCCAGTTAAAGTTATTATCAGTTCAGTTATCGCTGCAATAGCTGGAATATCTTTATTTAGTATTATAAGATGTAACAATCTACAATCAAACTTAATAGGAAATTACAATCAGTTAGAAAAATATCTGAAAACTAAAGATTGGCAAAAGGCAAATCAGGAAACTATAGATATTATGCTGAAAGTAACTAAACAAGATAGTGAAGGTTTTTTATATATCAATACTATCAACACTTTCCCCTGTAAAGATTTAGTTTATCTCAATCAACTTTGGCAAGATTATTCCCAGGGAAAATTTGGTTTCAGGGCTCAAAAATCAAAGTATGAAAAAACAGGTAATACAATCGGAAGATATAATGAAAATACTTTTAATAAATTCGGTGAGAATGCGGGTTGGCAACAACAAGGAGTATGGATATCTGACCTTGAACTTGATTTTTCTAATGAAGCTTTACCTGGCCATTTACCAAGTAGTACAATTCTTAGAGATGCCTTGCGAAAAGGAGAATTATTTTCTCGCATGAATAACTGCCCACCAAATATTTCAGGACTTACGCAGTACTTCTATATATGGTGCAAAAATTTGTCATTTTTCAGATAATGCCTCTATAATTAGTGTCGTTGCGTAAGTCCTGTATTTAACACAATACAATAATATATTGAACCCTTGTTTTACTCTGTTCAGACCTACTTTATATCTTAATACCACTTTTATACAAATAACAACAACTTTCTACATTTTTAGTTCAACAGTTAATTACCCCCGATCTAATATCTAGTTAGCCTATTAATTTTTGTTACTATAAAATTTTCCTTAGATTTTAACCTTAGTTGCCACTGCTCAAATAGCAATGTTATACTCTATGCTCAGAAGTTGTTTGAGAAGTACTGCATGGGATAATCAATCCTCAAAAACCTAACTCCCCAGCTTCCCTTTCCTATAATGGAATGGGGATGTCAAAGCCTCTTTCCTCGTAGGAGAGAGGTTTGGAGAGAGGTTTTTTCTGAGTGTACAAACAGGTTCTTAAGTTGTTAGTAGTCGAAATTCCTATTATGAAACTTCAATCTATCCTTTTAACCACAGCAGCTGCAAGCGTAGTTGCTCTTGGTGGTATTGCTACATTTAGTCAATCTAGCTTGGCTCAAAAAGGTAACAGAGTCTATTTTTGTGGGAAAAGTAGCAACAATATACCCACTACCTATGCTCGTACTAAAACTGGACAAAGAATTTCCGTGATTAGCTGGCAAAAACCTTGGAGTGATGAATATACTCCAAAAAAACGCTGTCAGATTGTTTCTCAGAGGTTCCAGAAAGCTGAAGAAAGAGGCCTTTTGGATTATATCACTAGCGAAGTTGTCAAAAAGCAGAATGTTATTTGTGCTACCCGTCGATATGGCGGACCCTGTCAGCGCGTACTATTTACCTTGAGAGATGATGATAAACCGGAGGATGTGCTTGGCGCACTTTTTGGTCAAGGTTATAAGGCCAGTGGTACACTGATTCAGAGTGAAGATGGTTCTCCTCGGTATTACTTAAATGTTAATTATATGATTGATCAAAAATCAAAATCAACTACTGAGCTAAAATAATTTTGGCTTTGCTCATATTGCAAATAGTAGACCATAACAACCACTCTCTAATGTGTAGGTATCTATAGCAATCCTATTTTATTTGTGTCCAAAATCTTACCACTTTTTCGGAATAGGGAATAGCTGGACTTTAGGGAAAAAATCGGATAAAAATAAGCTCAAAACCTTATACAGTAATGTTTGAACTTTTAATTAACTTTTTGCTTAATATATCTAGATTTTCCTAGGTTATGCTACGCAAACAGCTGTTTTTAGTCCTTTCGGCTATTTTTCTTACCGAAAAATTGGGTTTAAAGCTACTTTTCCTGTAAAAAATATTAAAGTACCAATAGGCAATGGGCAATAGTTTCGGAATTGATTTCTAGTTTTTGAATTGTCACATCCTATTTAGGATTGCTATATAACTATAATTAGGGTTTGTTCTCTTAGTCTTTTTAGGGAGGGAGCAGGGAACCCACCTCTAACCTTTAACCCCGACTGTGGAGGGAACTCACCCCTAACCCCGACCAGGAGGAGAAATGGGGGAGTTGGAAGGATTGTCCCTTTATTTTTCTGTCATGGTCAGCCTAAAATCTTAACATCCATGAGCTTGAGCTACTCAAAAGCGGTTACTTTTTGCTATCCAAATTAAGGATCTTGTCTTTATCTATCAATGCTTTGAGAATTAATTAGCAAATCCTAATTATTAATTATTAATTATTAATTATTAAGTAGTTATGGAGAATTAATTACACATACTTTCAAGTTGAAAAGCATATATTGCCTGTGAAAAGTCCCTGGGCAAGTCCTGACAAAGATACATTATGGGAATTATTGAGGAAAAATAATGAGACCAGGAGATAAAAAATATAAATCAGTAGCTCTAATTGCTACTATAGGAACAATATTAATTTTACCCATTACTTATGAAATTAGTATTGCCACTCCTAAAGCTATTTCTCAACAAGTCACTTCCGAAAAATCTGACGAGCAACTAGAAACTCTAGCGAGATCTATTACTGTGAAAGTTTTATCTGGAGAAAATAGGGGTTCGGGAATATTGATTCGTAAACAAGATGGAGTTTATACCGTTTTGACTAATCAGCACGTCATTGAAAATGGATTGCCTTATCAAATACAAACTGCTGATGGTAAAATTTTCCAAGCTAAAACTGTTACTGGAGTTAATTTTGACAGCAATGACATGGCATTGTTGCAATTCAGTGCCAGTCAGAATTATGCTGTCGCCTCCCTAGGGAACCTAAATACTGTTGATGTAGGTTCTCCAGTATATGTAGCCGGATTTCCTCTTGAACCTGACTCTTTGGATGCAAATGGATTTGTTTTCCAAATAGGCAAAATCTCCTTTGTATTACCAAAACCATTGGAGGAAGGTTATCGCATTGGCTACACTACTAATGTTGAAAAGGGTATGAGTGGGGGGCCAATATTCAATAGTCAAGGTCAAGTTATTGGCATTAATGGTATCTTTGCACAAGCTCTCAGTTTCAGTTATCCCTATATATATGAAGATGGCACTCGCCCCAATGATGATCTAGAAGCTCGAATGAGACGCTCCAGTTGGGGGGTTCCCGTAGATAAGCTTGCTCAACTTGCTCCTCAGTTTGTCTCGGGTGATATGTTAGCAGTTGAGAAGCCTTCCGCAGAACCGGCCGCTCCACAGAACCGACAACTGGTAGAAAAAATTGATGGCATTGCCCAACAGGTTTCTGTATTAATTGCCAGGACAAACCTTGACAATGGTTCAGGGGTAATTATTGCTCAAGAAGGAAATACTTACTATGTGCTGACTGCTGGTCATGTCGTTAGTGGTAAGGGGATGAAAATAGTCACCCACGATGGTCAAGAATATGTAGTCGATTCTAACAAAATCAAAAATTGGAGTGAATCTCAAGGTTTAGATTTAGCACTTTTAGAGTTTACGAGCAATCAATCCTATCAAGTAGCTATTATAGGAGACTATCCTAGAGGATTTGAAGAGCGAGTAGTTTTTCTCTCCGGATGGCCAGCATCAAAACAGCCCACAGGAGGAAACCTAGAGTCAGACCGCCGATTTAATGCTGGTCACCTTTTAGGTATAAGTGGGTTTAACTTAGCAAAAGATGAGCGTTCTTTTACTTCGGGTTTTGGATTAGTCTACGGCAACTTATCAGAAAAAGGTATGAGTGGTGGACCAGTATTAGATACAGAAGGTCGTTTAATTGGAATTCATACAGCAGCAGAATCAGTGGAGGGAGATACAAGTCCAGTTTTGCAAAAGGATTCACAGGAAACTATACTTGAAGTAGGTTATAGCCTAGGCATTCCCATTCGTACCTTTCTGGATAAACTGGAACAGGAAAAAATTAAGCTCAATATTAACCAACATACTTCTTCCCCACGGCGGCTAGACCCTGTAGCTCAAGATTTAGTTATTAGTTCTTTAATCAATTTACAACAACCACAAAGTAATGCTGCTGCGGTTGAATGGCTTAATTATGGTAATAAATTGTGGCGACTACGTCGATATAAAAAATCACTGCAAGCTTTTGAACAAGCAATTTTAATTGAACCAAATTTCTATCTGGCTCAATACTCTCATGGCTGGACCTTAATACGTCAGAAAGAGTACCCAGAGGCTATAGAATCTTTGACAAAGGCAATAAAGTATGCTAAAAGTTTACCAGAATCTGAATATAAGCATCGAGCATTATCTCAAGCTTGGCGTCAGATATCTAGTGCCCATCTTCATTCTGGGCAATACAAAGCATCTCTACAAACTTTGGAAAAGGCGATCGGATATACCCCAAAAGATTTTATTCTTTATCTATGGAAAGAAGAGATTCTGAGAAAACTGGGATCGAACCAAAAAGCTGTGGAAGCAAGTACTACAGCAATAGAAATGATCCCAGAGGATCCTTATGGTTATGCCATACGTGCTTATTCAAGACTTTATCTGGAAAATTCAGAAAAAGCAACCAGGAAAGAGAAAGACTACGAAGAAGCGATCGTAGGATGCATGAAGACGGCATTAGAACTGAATCGAGGTAATCCCCTTTATTTGAGTTATCTAGGAGACATATACACATGGAAGGAAGACTATGCTAAAGCAATCGAATATTTCACTAAAGCCATAGAAGCGGAACCAGATTTTGCCAAAGTCTATGCAATGCGAGGATTAGTTTACGCGAAACAAGGAAATAGACAGAAGTTTACGGAAGATTTAGAAAGAGCTTTACGCTTACAACCTGATAATGGTGAACTTTATCAGTATCGCGGTAATGGCTATTTTGCTTTGAAAGAGAAGCAGAAAGGAATAGATGATTTCGATAAAGCCATCAGTCTCGACCCAGAATCAGTACATAAATACTATAATTCGCGTGGTTTTGGGCTTAATGTTACTCGAGGCGATGCTTATTTTCAAATAGGAGAAAAGCAGAAAGGAATAGATGATTACGATAAAGCCATCAGTCTCGACCCAGAATCAGCACATAAATACTATAATTTGCGTGGTGTTGAGCTTAATAAATTAGAAGATTATGAGGGAGCTTTGAGAGATTACAACAAAGCCATAGAATTGACACCAGATAATGCTTTATATTATTCTCATCGAGGCGATGCTTATTTTCAAATAGGAGAAAAGCAGAAAGGAATAGATGATTACGATAAAGCCATCAATCTCAACCGAGAATCAGCACATAAATACTATAATTGGCGTGGTGTTGAGCTTAATAAATTAGAAGATTATGAGGGAGCTTTGAGAGATTACAACAAAGCCATAGAATTGACACCAGATAATGCTTTATATTATTCTAATCGAGGCGATGCTTATTTTCAAATAGGAGAAAAGCAGAAAGGAATAGATGATTACGATAAAGCCATCAGTCTCGACCCAGAATCAGCACATAAATACTATAATTGGCGTGGTGTTGAGCTTAATAAATTAGAAGATTATGAGGGAGCTTTGAGAGATTACAACAAAGCCATAGAATTGACACCAGATAATGCTTTATATTATTCTCATCGAGGCGATGCTTATTTTCAAATAGGAGAAAAGCAGAAAGGAATAGATGATTACGATAAAGCCATCAATCTCAACCGAGAATCAGCACATAAATACTATAATTGGCGTGGTGTTGAGCTTAATAAATTAGAAGATTATGAGGGAGCTTTGAGAGATTACAACAAAGCCATAGAATTGACACCAGATAATGCTTTATATTATTCTAATCGAGGCGATGCTTATTTTCAAATAGGAGAAAAGCAGAAAGGAATAGATGATTACGATAAAGCCATCAGTCTCGACCCAGAATCAGCACATAAATACTATAATTTGCGTGGTGTTAACCTTTATAATTTAGAAGATTATGAGGGAGTTTTGAGAGATTACAACAAAGCCATAGAATTGACACCAGATAATGCTTTCTATTATGTTACTCGAGGCTATGCTTATTTGAAAATTGGCAACAATCAAAAAGCTCGTGAAGATTTCAACAAAGCAGCAAATCTATATCAAAAACAAGGAAACACCAAAAAATATCAAAGGGCAATGGAACAACTAGAAAAAATTCAGGAACAAGAATAAAAATAATGTAACAGGAGCATTGATTTAATCAAAGAATAACAGTTTAATATGTCAAAAAAAACTAATTTGATTGTACTCAATCTCCATGAAATCTATGGTCAACCAAATTAAAACTAAATAGTAAAAAAACTCTAATGATTCAATTATCTCTCAAATTCTCAAGAGTATTATAAATGAAATAACCGTCCCCTGGTTCTGACTTAACGAGGAAATTGCTATGCATTAATGCCATAGTTATAATCTGTTTGAAAAGTACTACTAGGGATTGCTCAATCCTCAAAACCATTACCCTTTCCCAACCCTTCCCTACAAGGTAATAGGGGTTAATAAGCCCCTCTCCTCCTAGGAGAGAAGTTGTTTATAAGTTGACAAATAGCTTCTTAAATAGCACTTCAATTATTAAGTAATTAACAAGAACCGAATTACCTTTTCAGTAATTCTTAGCCAGTAGCGTGTTAACCATTCATATTTTTACTACTCCCCTACCAGGACATATTCATTTATTAGATATTTTCAGAAAAAAAATTAGACACATCTTTACTTGTTAGGGACATTTCACGAAATATCCCTACAGTTATTTTTTAGAGCAATATTATATCCTACATTCGGCGCAACAAAATGTAGAATTAAGTCAAAAGTAAGAAGAAAATTATTAACAATTCAGTAAATCTTTATACTTAGGTTAAAAAGCAGAGGAGTAGGTAGGGACCTGACATGGGAGCGCCCAAAATACTGACTTTTTCAGCTTGAAGGACTGAAAACCAGGTATAATCAGCAAACCCTACTTAATATTTCATTGAGAATTTGGGCGTTTGCGATCGCTATTCTTTGTGCAGACTATCCGAATGAAATTATTGTTGCTAGACAACAAGCTCCTATGTCTATCGGTTTAGGTCAAGGAGAATTTTTCTGTGCTTGTGATAGTCCTGCTCTTGTTTCTCATACTCAAGTTGTTCTCAGTTTAGAAAATCGGGAAATGTTACGTTTAACTCCTTTGGGAGTGGAAGTTTATAATTTTGAGGGCGATCGCTTAAATAAACTCCCTCGCATTCTCAACTGGAGTCCAGCTTTAGTTGATAAACACATTTTTAAACATTTTATGCTCAAAGAAATACATGAGCAAGCAAATGTTGTTAGGAGTTGTTTAGAGACTTATATAATTAGCATATTCCTCGGCAATTTCTATTTCTCCAGTACGCAAAGGTTTAACCATTAATCCTGCTAAAACTAAGTCGCAAGCAAATCCTTGACAACTACCGTTTTCAATCATTTCAAAAATTTTAATAGCACGATTACCAAATTCTAAGTTTCCCTCCAAAGCGTAAATAAAAATTACACTATCTAGAGCAATTTTAGCACCTTGAAGCTCTTCTAATCTCGCCATGATTCTCGTTGTTTCCGAATATAAGTAACAGCATTTTCTCCTTGCCAAATTTGACGATTTTTTCCCCATAAACGAGAAGCTTTGCTAGTTGCTGGAGTCATAACAACAGTGCCATTTACTACTTTTACTTCCAAGGAATCCCCTGGTTGTAAATTTAGCACTTCTCGAACTTCTTGAGGAATCACAGTTTGGTATTTTTCTCCTAGCTTTTCTATTTTCATTTCAGTAATTTATCCACATTATAATTATAAATACTATTAACCGTAAGTGCCAATTTTATCCTCCTGCTGATAGCTCATATAGTAAATTTAAGGCACATGAGAAACAGGGTAAATGGTGAAAATTTGTAGTGCGGGCATCTTGCCCACTTGGGCACACCTCATAACAATAGAAAGCCCTGTAAATGAGTGCTAATAGTCAGTTAGTATGCTACATATTCTTTCTAATTAATTAGAGTTGAGAGCCTTTTTAATAATCTTGATATTGACGAGATTTAGCAATTTTTAAGCTTAATATAATTACCGGTATTATTCCCACCAATACAATTGCCAAAGCCGGACCGGCTGCTTCAGAGAGTCTTTCATCAGCAGCCAAATTATAAACCCTAATTGCTA
>JAKQYE010000221.1:0-8492 GCA_023356605.1 Trichodesmium sp. MAG_R02
ATTTTGATTGGTTTACTAATATAATCATCCATACCAGTTTTTAGGCAAATATCGCGATCGCCCTCCATAACTCCAGCAGTCATTGCCACAATAATAGGTTTTTTGTCTAACTGCTTGCCATACTTTTCACAGATATGTTTTGTAGCTTCCAAACCTCCCATTTCTGGCATTTGTATATCCATCAACACCAAATCATAAGGTACTTGCTCCAAGACCGCCAAAGCTTCCACACCATTACTAACCACATCAGTAGAATAACCTATTGTTTCTAACATCGACAATGCCACCTTTTGATTCACAATATTATCTTCAGCAAGTAAAATTTTTAAAGGTACTCCCTTCCCTTGACTCCTATCAGTATCTACCTGTATTTGATTTGAAAAGATTACTGGATTAGCAAAAATTTGCATCAGTACATCGTATAATTGACTTTGTTTAATAGGCTTATTCAGAAAAGTTTGATAATTTACCTTTGCATCTTCTTCTGTACAAAAATTTATCGGAGTTAACATCACTAATGGTAATGTTTCGAATTGAGGAAAACAGCGAATTTTAGCAGCCAAAGTCAGACCATTGAATTCATCCATTTGCATATCTAAAATAGCTAAATCGAAATGTTCACCTCTCATTAACAAATCTAAAGCTTTTGGTCCACTATCTACTTCTGTAGAAATCATATTCCACTTTTGAGTTTGTTTTTTTAAAATAAATCGATTAGTAGGATTATCATTAACTATTAATATTCGTTTACCATTAAGTTGAGGCGGAGAATTATGGTAAACTTTAGGAATACCGGGGGCAGTTTTAGCTAAGATTGTAAAGTGAAACGTTGAACCTACAGCAACAGAATTTGCACAAACCCAATTTTTTTGATTCGCAACTACAGGATTTCCTGCCACATTCCCCCCACTTTCTACCCAAATTTGGCCACCCATCATTTCACATAGTTGCTTACTGATAGCTAAGCCTAAACCAGTACCCCCATATTTACGACTAGTGGAAGAGTCTAACTGAGAAAAAGGCTGAAAAAGTCGCTTCAAACCTTCTGGGGGAATACCAATACCAGTATCTCTAATGGCAAAATGAATTTGGTAGGTAGGAACTTGAGAATTATCGGAATTAATTTCTTCAGCAGTTACACTTACTACTACTTCTCCAGAATCTGTAAATTTCAGAGCATTACCGACGAGATTCACCAAAATTTGACCCAACCGAGTTACGTCCCCCATAATTGTGTATGGAGTACAATCATCAATAATGTAAGCCAACTCTAGTTTTTTATCTGCAGCTTGAGAAACTAGCAAATCTAAACAAGACTCCACGCATTTTTCCAGATCAAAAGCTCGGTTTTCTAACTCTAACTTATTACCATCAATTTTGGAAAAGTCCAGAATGTCATTAATAATAGCCAGCAAGTTATTCCCACTATCACGGATAATGTTGACAAAATTTCCTTGTTTGGGCTCTAGAGAAGTTTCTAACAGTAGACTGGTCATTCCTATTATTCCATTCATCGGCGTGCGTATTTCGTGACTAATATTGGCCATAAATTCTAATTTGAGCTTGACTAGTGATTGAGTTTCCTTTAAGGCCATATCTAATTGCTGGTTTTTTTGCTCTAACTCTACTGCTATCTTGGCTATTTGTTTCTGGTATTTGACCACTTTTTGAATATGGAGTCCCTCGGAAAAAAGTAGCAATATAACTACTATCAATAATAAATTTTCAATCTGTCTAGTTTGCTCGACCTTTTTTTTAGCCTCAGCATCATATCGGAAAACAATTTCATTCATTCGTGGCAGAAAATTTTCCTCATTTTCCAGAATTTTTTCTACAAAAAGATTAACATCTCCCTGTGCTGAATCTGAGTTTATAACTCTGAGTAAACCTTGGGTTGCCTCAACTATTGCTTGATAATATTCGTCCATTTCGGCAAACATTTGTTTGACTGTAGAGCTATTATTATTACTAGGTAATCCTAACTCTGAATCCCCCCACTGTAGTCCCTCATGGGAACGCTGGAACAACTCTACAACATTTTGCAATTCCTCTTGACGTTGTTTTTTTACTTTTGGGTTGGTGCTAAACTTGATGGCTAGTGAAGCTTTGCTTAGTTTTTGACTCAGCATTCGTTGACGACCTGCAACGTTAATTACCCGAGAACTGGTAAATTGATATTTTAGGGATTTTCTTGCTAGAATTTGGACAACTACAAGTAAGCCTACGATTACGGTGAGTCCAGCAATATAAAGCACCCTAAGGTGGTTGGTTGGAGATGGCCTTTTTAATTTATCTGACATTTTTTAACTATTTATTTGTTTCATTATAAATTTTTTACTGCCGTCAAGCACCTGACTTATGAACTAAATAATTAATGTTTATAATTGACTCTCAACTACTTTCTTACCTACGCTGTCCCAGAAAAGCATTTTTAGATATTTCTGGAGATTTTAGACAACAAGAATCTCCTAGTGATTTTCTACTGAAATTGATTAAAGATAGTTCGGCATTTAGGTCAAGTATTCTTAGTAATTACAATTATCAAATTCCGGATTATCCTCATGGAAGTTTAATTGCAGGAGCAAAGGCTACAGAACTATTAATGGCGGCAGGTGCTGATGTTATTTATAAGGGAGTAATAATGAGTAAGCTATCTACCATAAAACCTCCTTTACAACATCAAATTCAGAGTGATAATTTCCTATCAATTAATTTTGTCAGCAATCCAGATTTATTGATTAAACAGCCTGGATATTCTCGCTTTGGGGATTGGATTTATATTCCTACGGATATTAAGTTAAGCAAACGTCCGAAATTAGAGTATCAAATAGTTGCTGCTTTCCATGCTCAAATATTGGCTAGTGTTCAAGAAAGTTGGCCAGAAATTGGTTGGTTAATCCTCCGAAATAAAGGATTATATAATGTTAACTTACACCAGCGAATTCAGCAAATGCAGGAAAGTATTTCTGAGTTAATTTTTATGTTGCAAAATTCTCTAGAGCCAGAAGTTTTTATCTCCCGTCAAAAATGTAATCTTTGTACCTGGTATAGTAGTTGTCATGCTGTTGCTGAAACTCAAAAACATTTATCTCTTTTACCGGGAGTTACCTCTAATAGATATGCTGTGTTGAAGAACTTGAATTTAACAACTTTAGAATCTTTAAGTCAAGCTAATCCTAATGATTTAGAAAGTTACCCAGAATTTCCTGATGGAGTCGGAATACAAGTTGTGCAACAAGCTCAATCTGTACAGGAAAATAAGGTGATTTTGAGAAATGGGAAATTTATAGGAAAACTAGAGAGTCAGCTTTTACCAATTACTGATTATCAATTAATTAAGTTAGGGAATGCTCCAGTTGAATTATATTTTGATATTGAGGCTCAACCAGAAATTAATTTGGATTATTTACATGGTGTTTTAGTAGTTGATAAACGTGACAATACAAAAAAGTTTTATGTTCATTTAGCGGAAAATCCCCTAGATGAGGAGTTGATTTGGTCTCAATTTTTAGATTTAGTTTGGAAATATCCTATCGCTCCAATTTATCACTTCTGTGAATATGAAATTAAAACTGTCAAAAAATTAGCTAAACTCTATAAAACTCCGACATATCAGTGGCAACCTTTGTTGAATAGATTTGTTGATGTTCATCAAGTTATTACTCAAAATATTACACTACCTATAGAAAGTTATACCCTGAAAAATATTGCCCGTTGGTTAGGTTTTGAATGGCGAAATCCTGAAGCTAATGGCGCTCAATCTATTTGTTGGTATGAGAAATGGTTGGAAACAGGCGATCGCTCTTTGTTAGACGCAATTGTTATTTACAATGAAGATGATTGTTATGCTACTTATTATATTAAAGAATGGTTGTCTAAATTTTTAGATCAGGAAGTAGGAAATAGGGAGTAAGCTAGAATGATAAAATTTAGAATTTAGAAGGTTTTTCCTCTGAATGAGGCATACAATCAATTTATCGTTTGCATGTACAAAAGCTTAAACATACAGGGTTGAATCTAGCAAATGATTTACAAGGTGTGAATAGTAAAATTCTTGCAGTTCTAATTCATTTGACATAGTTCTCTCTATCATTTAACCCTTTTTTTCAAGATTTACTCATCTTATTCGGTTTGACCTTATAGCATTCTGTGGAGCACCCAAAACATTGGTAACAAAGGTGATGTTATGGTCCCCTTGCTGTATAGGACAATAAATTTGAGTTGTAAGGGAATATAAAATAGGACACGAGGAAAAGAAGGATATCAAAGAGGAATTTGTTTAGTGCTATATAAGGCCTCACTTTTGTAGTAGGATTTAACTAATAAAGCTTTATAAACATCTTTTTTAAGATCAAACTTGACAAATTATAGATATAGCAATTTTAAATAAGGATGAAATATTTTTTTTCTTAAATATTTTCAGAGCAAGAAACATTTGTCTCAATCTAAAGTAAAAGAACTATATAGCAATCCTCAACCATTTTTAAAATCACTGGATTTATTAAAAATAGTTTCAAATCCTGTTAATTCAACCCTTAAAGCTATCTACTTATTTTACTATTCAGATAGGATTTTCTAGGTAATATATGAGGAATGAATACTTACTAAAAAAACATGAAAAATCGACAAAATAAAAGATATGAATATTTCATTTTTCCCTTAGTTACTTGTTTAGTTATTCTTGTAACTATAGTCATAGTTACTAAGTCGATCACTCAAGCAACTATTCCGAAAATAACCTTTTTAGGAGAGGTGAATTTTCCTACAGGTTTAAAATTTAAAAATACAGAAGTAGGTGGACTTTCTGGCATAACCTACAATGGAGATAAACAAATTTATTATGCTATTTCTGATGATCGTAGTAGTAAAGCAGCAGCAAGATTTTATACTCTAGAAATTGACCTAGATCGAGAGAAAATTTCAGAGGAAACTGTAACTTTTATAGATGTTACAACTTTATTAAATGAGACTGGTCAACCATTTCCACCTTTGAGTATTGACTCAGAAGGAATTACTTTTACTCAAAAGAGTTTATTTATATCTTCTGAAGGGGATAGAAAACGTCAAATACAACCATTTATTAGAGAATTTTCTCTAGTAGGTAAACAACTACAAAGTCTACCAATCCCGGAAAAGTTTCTGATACAACCTGACAGTGGAGTCATAAATAATCGGGCTTTGGAAAATTTAACTGTTACTCCCAGCAAAAAATATCTCTTCACTGCTACAGAAAATGCTTTAATTCAAGATGGTACAGAAGCAAATATTTCTACTGGCAGTCCTTGTAGAATTTTACAGTATGATTTAATTAAAGGTGAGGCAAAAAAAGAGTTTCTATATATCACAGAACCTATTACTTCTACATCTAATAATTTTGGTGACTTTGAGACTAATGGTCTAGCAGAAATAATTGCCTTAGATGATACTCATCTTTTAAGTCTAGAAAGGTCTTTTTCTCTAGACACTGGAAATGTTATTAAACTATTTCAAGTTGATTTATCAAATGCAGATAATATTCAAAAAATTAATAGCTTAAATAATCAATTTACTCATATTTCACCAGTAAAAAAAGAATTACTGTCAGATTTGAGCAATCTGGAATTAATCTTGGACAATATTGAAGGAATGACCTTTGGCCCAAAATTGGCAGACGGTCAGCGATCGCTCATCTTAGTCAGTGATAATAATTTTAACCCCTTACAATCGACTCAGGTTCTCATTTTCGGCACTAACCTTTAGGTATTAAAGTCAAAAGTCAAAATTTAACAGTTAAAATTCTAAAATCTAAGAAAGACATTGGAGGATTTCTCTACTCCTCCAAAAAAAATCAAAGTTTTAAAGTCTTATGTGACAAGGGTTGTAGCTTAAATAAACAGCAATATTCAAAAAAAAATTAAATAGATGCTTGACAAATAGAAGAGAAAGAGTAACAATAGACTTTGGCATCGGAAAAGAAGGGACTGTAGTTCAATTGGTTAGAGCACTGCCCTGTCACGGCAGAAGTTGCGGGTTCGAGCCCCGTCAGTCCCGTAGGAGCAATAAGTTGGTGGTCATAACAGATATTAATTATGGGCCTTAAACTTGTTGGTGAAAGTGAAACTTTTATGGTAAAAGTATTAGGTTGATTCATGATCAAAATTATAAATTTCTACTAACTTTTGTAGATTTAGATATATAGTTATTTTAATTTAGGTTGAGATAGATTTTTCTTGCTAGAATTAAGTTTCAGTAGAAAAAATATTTCATTCTTATTTAAAATGACTATAAATACAGTTCAGTTAAGGTTTTTTGCTGGTGCTGCATCGCAATGGTAATTCCGTGGTGATGATTTTTGTCACGAGCCAGGGCAGTTGGAGCATCTTGCTTCTGTTCCAGGTATTCCTTTTTCCTATATACCAACGGGAGTAGGACTACCGGATTTTTTTTGTAGTTCTTTGGTATGAATTGCTAATCGAAATAGTTCCACAGCATAACAGTTTTGGTCTTATCTGTAAAAGTATTGGATTATATATCTTCAAATTTAACCATAAGTTAGAATGAAGTCCAAAAACAAAAAACTAAAATAGAAATTGATATGAATGTTAGAGTTCGTCTTGCCCCAAGTCCAACAGGAAATTTACATATCGGTACGGCTAGAACAGCTGTATTTAATTGGTTATTTGCACGGAACCAGAAAGGAAAATTTATCCTCAGAATAGAAGATACAGATCAGGAGCGATCGCGCCGAGAGTATACAGAAAATATTTTAGAGGGACTAAGTTGGCTAGGATTAGAATGGGATGAGGGACCATTCTATCAGTGCCAACGTCTAGAACTATACCAGAAAGCAACTCAAAGTTTATTAGACAAAGGATTAGCCTATCGCTGCTATTGTACAACAGTAGAACTTATGGAAATGCGGGAAGCTCAGAAAGCGAGAAAAGAAGCACCTCGCTACGATAACCGGCACCGAACACTGACAGCTAAACAACAAGCAGCTTTTGAAGGGGAAGGAAGGCCAGCGGTGATTCGCTTTAGAATAGATGATGAGCGAATAATTACCTGGAATGATATGGTTCGGGGGAAAGTAACCTGGAAAGGAAGCGATCTAGGTGGAGATATGGTTATTTCTCGTGCTGCGGGGGGGGGTGAGGTAGGGCAACCCCTCTATAATATGGCAGTGGTAGTGGATGATATGGACATGGAAATTAGCCATGTGATTCGGGGTGAAGACCATATTGCTAATACAGCTAAACAAATATTACTTTATGAAGCCTTGGAGGGGACAGTACCAGAATTTGGCCATACACCTCTTATTCTTAATAAAGAAGGACGAAAATTGTCAAAACGAGATGGAGTTACTTCAATTTCTGATTTTAAAGAATTGGGTTTTACTCCGGAAGCACTGGCAAATTATATGTGTTTGCTTGGGTGGACGCCTCCGGATGCAACAGAAGAAATATTTACCCTGGCACAAGCAGGACAAAAGTTTAGTTTTGAAAGGGTGAATAAAGCAGGAGCTAAATTTGATTGGGATAAGTTGAATTGGATAAGCAGTCAATATTTACATAGTCTATCAATAGAACAACTGACAGATAAATTAATTCCCATTTGGCAAAAAGCTGGATATGAATTAGATCCAGAAGGCGATCGCTCTTGGTTAGAACAACTAGCGACATTAATGGGGCCGAGTTTAACTCGTCTCACAGATGCAGTGGAAATGAGTAAGTTATTCTTCTTGCCTACTATAGAACTGGACGATGATGCAACAATGCAAATGCAGAAAGAAGATGCTGTTAAGTCTATTAATTCTATTCTAGAAGTGATGGATGCTAATGCACCTCTACTAGTGGCTGATGCACAGCGAACTATTAAAAAGGTGACTCAGAAGGTTCATGTGAAGAAAGGGGTTGTTATGCGATCGCTAAGAGCATCTTTAACAGGTGCAATGCAAGGGCCAGATTTAATTGAGTCGTGGTTACTGCTACATCAAAAAGGTTTTGATATATTACGCTTCAAAAAGTCTCTAGGTCAGGAAATTGAGGAAACTAAGAAAGCAGAAAGAGCTGCCAACAATAGTGAAGGTCAAGGTGATGTTATGGTAGAAACAACAACTCTAGAGTCTCCTACTTCATCAAAAAAAGAAACTAAGACAACAAGACCACCTAAAGAAACAGAAATAGAAGCGACTGTACAAAAAGAAAGGAAAACCTTAGTATCACCATCAGTGGTAATTCCAACTACTACTTCTGTAGCAGGGAAAACTTCAACAGAGACTCCAGAAACCGAGAGGAAAATCTCAACTTTGCAGACAACAACTCCCACTACTACTGGTGTAGAAGAGACTCCAGAAACCGAGACGAAAATCTCAACTTTACAGACAACAACTCCTACTACTACTGGTGTAGAAGAGACTCCAGAAACCGAGACGAAAATCTCAACTTTACAGACAACAACTCCTACTACTACTGGTGTAGAAGAGACTCCAGAAACCGAGACGAAAATCTCAACTT
>JAKQYE010000221.1:8592-10164 GCA_023356605.1 Trichodesmium sp. MAG_R02
TACAGACAACAACTCCTACTACTACTACTGGTGTAGGAGAGACTCCAGAAACCGAGACAAAAATCTCAACTTTACAGACAACAAATCCTACTACTACCGATATAGAAACTATGGAACAAAAAGGAGCTATTCAGGTTGAGACTTCCACTTTAGATGAGCAAAAACCTGTAGACACAACAACCAACACCGTTGATATTGAAAAACCTAATAAAATTGAAGAACAATTTAGGGATATATTTTCTAATTTTCCTGACTACATTAACCAATTGTATCAAGAATACCAAAGTCAGCTTCAAATCGTTTTTTTCCTGGCCTTAGCAATACTAACTGTTAAGTTACTTGCTAGTTTTGTACAAGCTTTAAATAGAATTCCTATTCTATCAATTAGTTTTGAATTAATAGGCATAGGATATTTATTATGGTTTGTTTACCGTTATTTGTTGAATCAAGATAATCGGCAAGAATTATTAGATAAAATTGAAGACATAAGAACAGAAATTATTGGCAAATAATCTTCAACAATAATTTTATGTGCTCAGAAAGAAAGGGTTAATAAAATAGATTAAAGAAAAAAACAATAACAGCAAAATTTATGATTCACATCTCCTCCATATTTTTTCTACCTTTATTATTAGAAAACAGCACTATAAAATGAACATAAATAAACACAGAAAAATGACATTATTTTTCGGAGTCTTATTTTCACTAGTAGAGATGCAGAAAATCACACCAGTTTTATCCCAAAGTTTACAACTGACACCTATATTTGAGGATGTTAACCTGTATCCAAAATCTCCTCAAAACCGAATGATTATCAGAGGGTTAAGTGGAGGACCTATATCTGCCAAAAAAACAACAGGTAGAGAAAACACAGTAACAGGACCATGCATAGGCTTCATTGATCAGAAACCAGATCATAGATTAATTTTGAATGGCTTTTTTCAATCTTTGAAACTTGAGGTTAAAAGTAGCGAAGATACAACTTTAGTTATTAGAGGTCCTGGAGGTAGTTGGTGTAATGATGACTTTGAGGGGAAAAATCCAGGAATCATAGGTCAATGGTTTTCAGGTACTTACGACATTTGGATAGGTTCTTACCAAAGAAACAAATATTATCCTTATGTAATTAAAATTACTAAAGAATAAGAAGAAGTGACAAGATTCAGGTTAGCTTACAGCCCTTTCTATATGGGTTAACTACAAAGGTCCACAAATACTGGGGCTTGAGTATTGCACTGAAATGCTCCTGTGCATAAAATCACCGAAATTCATAAACCCTCATTCCTAAAGACAAATATAGTTATTAAGAGCGATATAACTACTGCACTTGCTACGCCTTTTATATTGGCAATAACCGAAACTTTGGCCCATAAAAATGGCCATGCTATACTCACAAGACTTAAGTCTTAGTGTGATTTAGAATCAATTATGCCATTTGTGAAAAACTCTTCTAACCCACATTCCGCACTTCATTCTGTAGTACAAAAAGATACATGAATTATCATCAGAATTTGAGCCAACAAATTAAACAAATTAATTCTATAGAACACAAAAAATCAGTGGCATGAGTAT
>JAKQYE010000222.1:0-3120 GCA_023356605.1 Trichodesmium sp. MAG_R02
GTGGTTTAGTGCGACTAAGAATTGGCTGTTTTATATTAGTATAAACCATCAAAAGCTGAGATAAAAATAATAAATCAAAGTACAATAAATATTTGAATTAGTAACACGAAGTATCTCTGATACCCATAAAACTGTACAAATTAACTATCTTCATAAGTAGCTATCGCACCACTAAAGATAGTTAGGATAAGCGTTTGAGTATTTTTGGAGATGTCTAATGAGTTTCATGTCGCATTCGCGTTACGTCCCGCTCTGTGGTCTACCCACATGAAAACTACTGTAAGCCCATTTCTACTGGTTCCAAACCCAGACTGTTCTCCCCCAGAGATATTAGAGTATTGACAGCCTATTAAGTAATAGTTAAATCCCTAAAACTAATGCTATTTAGCAGTTTAATTTTATCGATACTATCCTAGAACTTTTGAATTACATCTTTCCCCCAATTTGGGGTTAAGACAATAATATCAACTCCCGCTCCACTCAAAAAAAGACCGTATTGCCTAAACTACCCATTAAAATAAAACATTACTGTCACTAACATTGAAACCAGCAATATCATCATTTTCAATTATCCCTTGTGTTATTGCTAATATGTTAGGACTATCGGTGTTCATAGTAGTAGGGTCCAGTAGATAAACAGTGAAAAAGTCATCTAACTCGGGCTGTGTATCACCAATAATAGGTACTGTAAAGGTTTTTGTTGTTTCACCAGGATTAAATGTTAACACACCCCTGGTAATTTCATAATCTTGTCCTGCTATAGCTTCATCAGGTATAAAAACTGCTGGCTTAACAAGACCACTAGGATCTGTATCGTAACCTACTTCAATAGTCTGTTCACTAGGAGCATTGAGATTAAGGGTAAAAGTTGCGTTCCTAGTCCCCACATCCCCTTCAACTACACTAACTTTGTCAAAGTCACGAATCAAAAAATCTGCTACAGCCAGCGAACCAGGAGCTACCCCTGAAACAACCGCCAAACGTTGGAAGCCAAAACTAATCACAGTACTACCTGATTCTTCAGTTAGAGTCAAATCCCTAACATCAAGACCACTCTCAAGCTGGAAGACATCAATATTATCCTCAAAGTCCCGAATAATATTGCTACCGTTGCCTGGAGATAACACAAAGCGATCGCGACCCTGACCCCCAATAAGAGTATTATCCCCCTCACCACCATAAAGCAAATCATCCCCTTCATTACCTTCTAATAAGTCATTACCCTTATTCCCCAATATCTTATCATTGCCTATACCTCCCAGAAGATAGTCGGCATCTTTACCACCATAAACCAGATCGTTACCATCGCCACCATTAATAAAATCCAGTCCACCCTCACCATAAGTTTCATCATTACCCCCTTCACCTTCAATAACATCATTGCCGTTACCACCATTCAGCGTGTCTTCACCCTCTCCACCAAACAGCATATCGTTGCCACCGTTACCATTGAGGAAGTCATTACTTTTGGTCCCTTGGAGTTTATTGTCCTTATCGTCTCCAGTAATTTGACCCGCTTTAGACAGTGAAACCCTTAAAAGTTGAGTCTCTCCGCTATTCTCATCAACCCCATCATTATCATTAATAATCCAGACACCATCATCCGTAACTGCCAAGCCCTCAACCTTCTCATAAACAAGACCTCCAGGAGCCTTGAGGTCATCAATCAGGTCATAAGCAAAGACTTTTTCAAGTGTTGCACCTTCTTCAACTTGATTCAAGTCAATAGTATACAGTCGCTTAATAGCAGCATCAGGTCCACCCTGGTTATCTCGCTCGAGCACAAGGAATTCCATATCACCTTGAGGTGATATATCAGAGAGACCAACCCATCCGCCATTTTGAGACTCGGGGTCATCAAGAGGGTAGAAATAATCTCCGACCCACTCTGAGGTGTTAGTATCATAAACAAGAACACGGGGGTTTTGGTCATCACCCCAGGCACGTTGGGTAACAGTCACAAGTTTTCCATTATCCTCAGCAACCCCCTCTAAACCGAAACGAAGTTGATTATCGTTAAGTTCATTAGGGAGAGTGACAACTTCGACGATGGTGCCATCTGCTTGATTAACCTTAAATAGGAAATTGAGACTCTCAACAGGCCGATCTTCATCACCTATAGTTCCTCGGCCTTCAGAGGCGATCCAAAGATGCCCATCTCCAGTAGCCGCAATTCCTTCGGGGTCAATATTAACAGTTTTGTCTTCATTAATAAGAGCTTCAAGATCCTCTGCGGAGAATTGGCCATATGGGGACACTCCTGCAAACACATCATTGGTATCAACAATCTGAGTTGCATTTATCAGTGTAGCCGGTTGAGTAGAGGTATCGATAGTGAAAAAACGATTTGATTTATAGAAGCTATCTTCAACAGCATAGAGGATGTTATCTGGTCCGGGAGCAAGGCCAGACATTGCACCCCAGGGAATAGGAGGAGCGCCATTTGCTCCATCTACAGACTGGAGAGTTGGATAATTGGCAGAGGCCTCTGAATATTCGTAAATGTTGAGAACAGAGCGAATCTTATCTCCCCGAGCATCGACCTCTGAAGCAACAACCAACAAGTCTCGTTCCGGAATGGCCTTTGCTCCCTCAGGTCCTACACCAGCAGGAAGTACTTGCTGAAATACCGGTTGTGTGGGTTCGGAAACGTCATAAACAAAGACCAGACTGGAACGCTCGGAATTAACAAAGAGATAGTCTGTATCCTCAAAAGAAGCAAAATCAACGTTTTCGGCTCATTTCCCTTATTCCCAGAACGCTCCTCTGGATAATGTCCAACCTTGGCAGCAATGTGCTCCATGGTATTGCCAGAGGTAGAAACAATATTTCCATCCAGTTCAAAAATAGTGAAACCACGACTGCCACCTTCTAAATCTCCCTCATCAGCAGTAGCCAGGTAATCATTGCCGATAAAAGTAATACCATCTGGCTCACGAGGAACATTTTCAAGGGAGGAAGTCTGATCAATAATACCCTCCTCCTTCGTATCTATATTGTTTAGGTCAACTGTTCCGGCAGAGAAACTTTTGGTGACTGTTTTAGTCTCCAAATCAATCAAGACAATAGCGTTATTTTCCTGGAGCGTAACAGCAGCTAGATTGTTGCTATTAATATCAA
>JAKQYE010000222.1:3220-10163 GCA_023356605.1 Trichodesmium sp. MAG_R02
GGGAAAAGGACTCCATCCAAATTAGTTAATTGAACAGTAGAAGTAGACCAAGCATCGAGAGAGTCACTGGAAGTATCAACCACCACAACAAATCCAGCAGGAAGTTGAGGAGGGGCACCATCCCCAAGGTCCTCATCCCGTTCATTCTCAATAGCAATCATGGCATAATTGCCATCAGGGCTGATAGCAATTGAGTCTGGCTGTCCACCAATGTCCCAAGTCTTAGTGATTTCCTTGGTGGACATATTAACTGCAATAAGTTGTCCTGAAGTGTTGATAAAATCACCACTTGTGTTCACAGTAACAAGAGCATAGTTGCCTTTTACAGCAACAGAAGTTGGCTCACCACCAACATCAACAACCCCCTTTCCCAATGGAGTAGCAGGGTCGCTAATGTCAACAAATCCAATACTTTTATTCTCAGAATCAGAATATACAAGAGTCTGGCCATCTGTGCTAGCAGCAACAATTTCAGCAACTGTTTCAGTGTCAGTGTTACTGTTGGAGTCAATTTGACTAGCAACAACAAAGGATGAAATACGATTAAATAATTTAGGCATTATTAAAACAAACTAAAGAACAAGGAAGGGCACCTGGAAAAAACCAAATTTTCCAGAGGAAGGTAAATTCAAGACATACAAAAACAAGATGTCTGGTCAATTTTGGCCAAACATAAAAATTCTTCCAAATTGGTAATGCATACCCGCAAATAAGAGTATAGTATACTGCAACAGCAAACTGCCAACTTGACTCAGAAAATATAAATCTTCGCAATCTTTCCAGGAAATTATTTGATATCTAATTTATGGTCCTTGACCATGTTTTTTACAGCTAAATCCTCAACTACAATAGTTTGGTTTTCTCTAATCCCTCGAGTTGTTAGCTATTGAAGTATAGTCTGGTCTTGAGTCTAAGATTCTACATTCCGCACTTCATATTGTATTACAAGAATTTACAAGTAAATGTTTATTTAATTAAGTATAATTATTTATTTAGTATAAAATCAAAATAATTTAATCAAAAAAAAAAAGAGGCTAGAATTTATTTAATTATTAATAATAAATACTCCAAAGACTTATAACAGCCTACAATTAGCAAATACATGTTTGACAATTATTAAAAAGCTTTAATCAAGGGAAAAAAGGGTTCTGCCAATTTTTGGAGATGTCTTTTGATTTCCCCCCTTGGGGGACAAAGGGGAGGTTAAATTTGGACTTCCGTGAAACAGTATTACCCACTATAATTGCTCAGGACTTACCCAGAACCAACATATATAATAGTGGCACTAAACTGCCGTTTGTTCCTACAGATGGTGTATGATTAAATATTTTGCGCAAGTCCTAATTAATATTCAAAGTCATGTCTATTATACTCGCTAAGAATTTAAGCAAAGTTTATCCAGTAGCTATCAAAGAAGCTGGAATTAAAGGAACATTGCGTCATTTTATTCGTCGCCAATATCAATACCTTAAGGCCGTTGAAAATATTTCCTTTGAAATAAACCCAGGGGAAATAGTAGGATTTCTTGGACCTAACGGTGCAGGGAAAACAACCACCCTGAAAATGCTGACAGGTTTAATCCACCCATCTAATGGGATAGTTAAAGTTGCAGATAATATACCCTTTGAGCGCAAAAGAGAATTTTTACAGCAAATTACTCTAGTAATGGGGCAAAAACAACAGTTAATATGGGATTTACCTGTGTTAGACTCCCTAAAAATTAATGCTGCAGTTTATGGTGTTTCCGACAAAGAGTATCGTAGACGGTTGATGGAGTTAACAGAGATGTTATCCCTAGAGGGGAAGTTGAAACAACCAGTCAGGAAATTATCTCTGGGGGAACGAATGAAGGCAGAGTTAATGGCAGCCTTATTACATCAACCACAAGTTTTGTTTTTGGATGAACCTACTTTAGGTTTAGATATCAACGCTCAGGTGGCAGTACGGGAATTTTTGCGGGAATATAATCAACGTTATCAAGCAACTGTGTTATTGACAAGTCATTACATGGCAGATATTACAGCTTTGTGTAAGCGGGTGTTATTGATATATCAAGGTGAATTAATTTATGATGGTAGTTTAGATGGTTTACTCGATCACTTTAGTCCCTATCGGGAGGTCCAAATAGAATTAATTAATCCCGTTCCTCCAGATGTGGACAATTTTCAGAAACTTTTATCTAATTATGGGGAGGTGGAAACATTAGCAGGTCAAGCAGTACGTTTGTTGGTGCGCCGAGAAAATTTAACTACAACTGTAGCCCAAATTTTGGCAGAATTAGAAGTGCAAGATTTGACAGTAACTGACCCACCTATTGAGGAAATTATTGGTAGGGTTTTTCGCTCAGGGTTGATTACTAAAGTCAAATAATTAGACAAAAGTTGATATCATCTTAAATTGTTTGTTATCACGAATGACCGATGCAGTATATTTAACAGGAATTTTGAGCAACGGTAACAGTAATATATTGAAAGTTAGGGTTCTGTCTCTATACCTTGATAATAATCTCATCGTAGAAGCTGACTCTTTCTTTTCACCACGCAACTCTAATGTTAGTCCGATTAAAATACAACTTAGTTTATATTAATCATTTGATTTTACATTAGTAATAACACCTGACTTAAATCAAGTTATTGAAACTGAAGTTATTTTTTAGGTACTGAAAAAAATTAGATGTAGCACTGCATATTTAGGGGGAGGAAATTGGCAAATTTTGTTTGCGAATTCCACACATAAAAGCTCAGTTATAGATTAATTTTGCCTTTTTACTTGCCCTCTATTAACCATGAATATGGGGAAGTTATACGTAACTTCCCGGCTAAATTTTCAATATTTTTTTTACCTACAAAAAAATCATATTATCAATTAATAGTAAATCTATAAGTATTGCATAATGTCAACACCATCACCCCATAAAAGTTGGAATATTACCGAAGTACAAAGAGAAATTTATAGACAACGTTCAACAGCATCTAGTCGTGCCAAAAAACAAGCCTTAAATGGAGAAGGAGAAACACCAATACATCCTATCAACATCCCCAATCTAAATCCTGAAAAACTGATGCCACAAATGCCTAAAAATAAATGGCGAACTTTATCCTTATTTAGTGGAGGTGGTGGTCTTGACCTTGGCTTTGACCGAGCAGGTTTTACTCATATTGCCTCCTATGATATTCTTACTGAAGCTGGTAATACTTTGCGTAATCTTCGACCAGAATGGCAATTTTTTTCAGGTTAAAAGGGAGATGTCAAAAAAGTAGATTGGCGCTCCTATCGTAGCTCAGTTGATATTATTCACGGTGGTCCACCTTGCCAGCCTTTTTCTATTGCCGGTCGTCAAAAAGGTAAGGAAGATAATCGCGATATGTTCCCTGAATTTATTCGTGCTGTACTAGAAATTGAACCTATAATATTTGTAGCAGAAAATGTCACTGCATTGATCAGTAAAAAGTTCGGCAAATATGTTCAATAAGTTATTGAATCTCCTTTAGCTCCTTACTATAAAATAAAAAAAATTATTTTAAATGCGCCAGATTTTGGCATTCCTCAAATTAGAAAGCGAGTCTTTTTTGTTGGTTTTCGTATTGGAAAAATATTTTGCTAAATATTAATCCCCTAAGTCTACCCATTATTGGCATCATCTACCAAAAAGCCAATCTACAAAACCACTTCAACTTAATCTTTTCAACAATTACAAAACTCTAGAAGAATTACAACCTTCTATGGGAACTCGTGAAGCTTTAGGATTACCAAATATTGGATTTGATGCTTTATCACCTACTCTCAGAAGTGGATTAACTGAACCCCGCCATACTACCTCTATTTTAAGTAGTGTTTCTGCACAAAAAGCTTGGGAAAAATTACATATTTGGCCAAACGAAGTAGCTGAAATTCGTGAAAAAGCACATTTATTTGTAGCAAAAAATAGTCATTTTCGGTTGTCTTTTCCTGACTGTGGAATTCTCCAAGGTTTTCCTAAGTCTTGGCAATTTTCTGGTGCAGTTTATCAAACATTAGGTCAAATTGGTAATGCTGTACCACCACCCATAGCTTATCAAGTTGAAATATATACAGTTTACTACCTCAATACCGCGAATTACTTTATGCTCATTACCGTTGTACTATGGTGGTGGCAGCTATATCGCTGTGGAAACCGAATCATTGCTCACTGGACTTTGAGATTTTTTACGCCAAAAATACCTCCAAACCCAGTATTAGCAAGGGAAATACCCAAAATAATTAAAAATACAAAAAACCTAGGTATATAAAGAAAACGGTTAATTTAATGTAAAAACATTGCTGTATAAGCTTTTTGCTTAGTTTTTAACCTATTTTTGACCTAAGTCCAGCTAATCACAATTAGTATAGCAACGTGTACTGGTATGTTTACATAATATAATTTACTACTAATGTAATATATGTGAAAGTATTGGTAATATTAGCATGAATCTGTACTACATTTTTTAAAAAAGTAATATGTAAATACGTGAGCGCTCATAGCTATAATTCTCTATCGTCATGCCAAGGTAAGTATTGTTTTAAAACCAAACTCTCTGTTGGTAAATATTGCAACTCCTACAATATTTTTTTTGCCCTGTACTGGGAATTATAGTATAGACAACCCGATATGAAAGCGCACTAAACTGTACTTGCGTAAGTCCTAAAGACAAATGCATATAATCTATCCCTCCCAGTATAGGTTTTATTTTTGCTGATAGCAATCTATAAAGTTAATACTTTTCTAATATTACTTTTGGAACACAATATTAACTTTTATCAGGACTTACGTAAAGGCACTACTTGTAGTTTAAATATCTGAATTTATAGTCAAAAATGCACTATATATAGCGGCAGCGGCACTGAGTAAGTCCTGTTTTATATTAGATTTATATTAGAAAAATTGATATTAATCAACTTGACAAGTTATGTTTACTATTTTATAAACACCATATATAGTAGGCTCTCCTACAAATGGTGCATAGTTTCATATACGCATGTAAGTCCTGATTGAGTTTATTCACAATCTCTAGTAACCATAAATAACAATTCAATAAATAACTACTATGCAAATTCCAACCAATCATACTGATCTATCCAAAACACTCCGTGACCGACGACAAAAATTAGCAAAATTAATTAATTTTCCAGCAATACTTTGGTCAGGTAGTCCTAGTTCCCGCAACTTTCCAGCCAATACTTTTCCCTTCCGTCCTAGCAGTCACTTTCTTTATTTTGCAGGCCTATCTATTACAGATGCTGCTATCCGTCTAGAAGGAGGAAAATTAGAACTATTTATGGATAATCCATCCCCTAGTGATCTACTTTGGCATGGAGAAATACCAACACGCGATCGCCTCGCCGAAATCATAGGTGCTGATGCTGCTTTTCCGATTAAAGAATTGAAAGATTATGCCGCAAATGTAGCAACTATTTATGTACAAAATCCCACTACTAAAATCACACAATCTCAGATTTTAAATCGCGATATTTTGCCTTCTAAGAAACCCCAAGAAATTGACTTAGAATTAACAAAAGCAATTATATCTTTAAGACTTAGCCATGATGACATGGCTTTAACAGAAATTAAACAAGCAGCAGCAGTAACAGTAAAAGCTCATAAAGCAGGAATGGCAGCGACAAAGAACGCTAGATTTGAAGCTAATATTCGTGCTGCAATGGAGGCTATTATTATTTCTCATAATATGACCTGTGCTTATAACAGTATCGTAACTGTACATGGGGAAGTGTTGCACAATGGAGAATATTATCATCCTCTACAAACAGGAGATTTACTATTAGCAGACGTCGGGGCAGAAACAACTTTAGGTTGGGCAAGTGATGTGACTCGTACTTGGCCTGTTTCTGGTAAATTTTCTCCCACACAAAGAGATATTTATGATGTAGTTTTAGCTGCCCACGATAATTGTATTGCTCAAGTTAAGCCAGGTGTAGAATATTTAGATATTCATTTATTAGCAGCTCAAACTATTGCCGAAGGATTAGTTAATTTAGGAATCTTAAAAGGTCAACTAGAACAGTTAGTAGAAATGGATGCTCATGCATTATTTTTTCCCCACGGAGTTGGTCATTTATTAGGTTTAGATGTACACGATATGGAAGATTTAGGAGATTTAGCAGGATATGAAATAGGTCGGGAACGTAGTAGTCGTTTTGGTTTAAGTTTTTTGCGATTAAATCGTCCGTTAGCTTCTGGAATGTTAGTCACAATTGAGCCTGGTTTTTATCAAGTTCCAGCGATTTTAAATAACACAGAAACGCGTCAAAAATATCAGCATATTGTCAATTGGGAAAAGCTCAAACATTTTTCTGATGTTCGAGGTATTAGGATTGAAGATGATGTTTTAGTTACTACAAAAGGTGCTGAAGTTTTAACGAAAGAATTACCAAGTAATACAGATGCTATTGAAGATTTACTGTAACTATTTAATGGTCATTTAAGTTATCATTAAGCATTTTGTTATGCCTAACTTTTTATACTATGTTATTCCCTCAAAAAAAGTAGTGTTTTAATACTATATAATGACAAAAATTGCCCCTTATTTAGGATTGCTTTCCATGACAAAAAAAACTCTCAGGCAATTAGATAGAAAGACAAGCTTTTTAGAAAAAATTCCTTTAACATATATCTTAGTTATTCCTTTCCTCTTGCAGCTCTTGATTGTAGTCGGATTAATAGGATGGTTATCTTTTCGCAATGGGCAGAAAGCTATCAATGACCTAGCCAGTAAATTGCGTGAAGAAGTTGGCGCCCGTATCAATGAAAAAGTAGATCGCTATTTACAAACTCCTCATCGGATTAATCAATAGACATCTCCAAAAATACTCAAACGCTTATCCTAACTATCTTTAGTGGTGCGATCGCTACTTATGAAGATAGTTAATTTGTACAGTTTTATGGGCATCAGAGATACTTCGTGTTACT
>JAKQYE010000223.1 GCA_023356605.1 Trichodesmium sp. MAG_R02
AGCAATGGATGCTTTTCGTACAGCTATGTCTTTCCGTTTTTTTAATTGGTTGACTAATAATCGTATTGGTTTTTGCCTCTCACAGAGAGAGTTTGGGCTATATTTGGGCTTAAAAATTGTGCAAGTCCCATTATGCAACGTTCCTACTTCTCATCCTGGGAGATGTTAGGGATAAGTAACCCACTCCTGAAAAAGACTTTTTCAGCAAGCCCTAATTATATTTACAGAACTTAAACAAACTTATAGATAATACCCTATCTGTAGAGGTCAAATGCCAGAAAGCCCCTATTAGATATGGCGCTTGGTGCGTAATACCAATTTCATAAAATATTACTACAGTGGTTTTATCTGCATAGTAATAGTTGACAAATTAATACTGTAACAACCTTTCTTGAATTTGGTATAAGTCCTGAGAATTATAAATATATACAGGACTTACCCATACAGATGAAATTATACAGCATTTGTAGGAGTTAACGGCCTCGAGTACTAGGCAACATAAAAACTCCCTACTCTGGTTATCCGTAATTCCTGGTATACTATAGAGTCAGATTCTATATCAGTTTTGACCATAGTGAAAAACCCCGCGTTACCTTTGTCAGCGCAATGTCAGAAGTATGTCAATAATGAATACCTGTTTTGCGAAAGTGAACAGCAGTTACTCCATCATTTAGTAGTTGACCATTCTCTACAACAGCATAAACTAACCAATGGTCGCTACATTCCATCCTGTTTGCCACAATACATTCTAAATAAGCCAGAGCATCCGTTAAAATTGGACAACCGTTATTAGCTTCCTTTGTCTCAACCCCAGTAAAACGATCTTCTCCCGGGGCAAAAGGTTTGAGAAAATACCTTTGTAAATTCTTTTTTTCCTCAGCTAATATATTCAACACAAATTTGTCACCCGTATGAGTCAAAGATTCTAAAGCCCGGTCTTTAGCAACAGCAACAGTTACACCAGGAGGATTAAAAGTTGCCTGAGATACCCAAGAAGCTAACATAGCACTAGTGACATTCCCACGCTTTGCAGACATCACGCACAGAGAACCCACAACCCTTCCCATCGCTTGAGCTGTGCGATCGCTTCCCGAACCCCTTACAGAAGCTCTAGGTGAACGACGTTGTTGTGATTTAATCAAAGCTTGGGCAAAATCAATACCAGCTTCCTTGCAAGTTTGAATCATCACATCATCTGGCTTAAATTTCACTCTAATAGGCTCAAAACCAAATTTATAACCCGTATCTTTTAACTTACTTTCCAAAAAATCTATTGCTTCACCACTCCAACCAAAGGAACCAAATACTCCTGCTAATTTATCCTTAGAAGCTGTATTCAATACAATACCCAAAGCTGTTTGAATTTGAGTTGGTGCATGACCGCCGAGAGTGGGGGAACCAATAATAAACCCATCGCATTTTTCTACTACTTCCCTTATTTCATTAGATGTGGCCACTTCACAGTTAATTGATTCTACAGCTACCCCTGCTTTAGTTAAGCCTCTGGCGATCGCCTGGGCCACAGTGGCTGTGTTACCATAAGCTGAAGCATAAAGTAAAGCTACATTTAAATCTCGCGAACTTTGTTCCTGACTCCACTTCCGATACAGATTAGTTAACTCCATCATCCCATAGCGTACCATCGGCCCGTGACCGGGAGCATAGAATTTTACCGTTAACTCAGAAATTTTTTCTAGGGTAGAAAGTGTTTGTTTGGCCTGAGCAGCATGGAGACAATCATAATAAAAACGTCTATCCTCGCTATAAAAACTCCATCCTTCATCACCAACTTGGTCTCCACAGACATGAGAGCCAAAAAATTTATCAGTAAAGAGAATTTGAGTTTTGGGGTCATAGGTCATTAAACCGTCTGGCCATTTAGGAGTGGGAGTTGTGATTAACTGCAATTGATGGCCACCACCTAAGTCAATAGTATCTTCTCCTTTAATTACCTTAATTTTCAAGTCTTCCTCTTTCAAATAGTCTTTGAGGTTTAAAACACAAGGGTTTGAGCAGACAAAGGTAACAGATGGCGCTAGTGCTAACAATGCTTTAAGAGTTGCTCCACGATTAGTATTAAAGTGACCTAGAATCACATAATCAAGGCGATGCCAATCTAAACGTATTTGCAATGATTCTAAATAATTTTGAGTAAAAGATTCCCCAGGGGGGTCGATAACTGCGGTTTTGTCTGCTTGGATGAGATAGGAGTTGGCAGTCGTTCCTTTTTGTAGGGAATATTCAACTTCAAATTTTAGTCTATTCCAAGTTCGAGACCGTATTACTTTTGTCTCTTGACCAATTATGACAACTTGAACATCTTTTTTTTTGGTAGTTTGTATCATATTTAGCTGTATAATCTATAGAATATAGAATATAGAATGTAGAGTAATATATTCTATCACGTTCTTTCTGGTGATCCCTTTACTAAAGTCAAAAGTCACAACTAAAAAGTCAAAAGTAATCTTATAGATATCAAATCCGGTTAATTGTATATACAACCCATTTATACAATATAAGTTTATACTTCTACTTTATAAAACTGATACAAAGTGTCACGTAATGTGACAAATTGATGTTTACTTCCTGCTTCAACTGAGGCCAGCGGCGCTTACTCATCCACAGGCATTTACTCTCGAGCCGACCACATTTCTTAAATTTATACTGGCTTTTAACCCACATTCCACACTTCAAAATGTAGTATAAAAATACCGTAAGAAGGCGATCGCAATTAATTAAGTATTAATACTGGCATCACTAGAAAATTGAAAAAGATTTTTAGTAAAAACACTGAGGTTCATCAAGAACAATGCATGAGAGTTTTTATCTAAAAATTACTCCGAAAATTGGAAAAGGTAAAAACAAGAAAAATGTCAGTGGAAATCAAAAATTTAGACCACTTGAGGCTAATAGCTGGAATAATTGATGAAATAGGAATAGTTGATCAAATTAATGGATTAATAGAAGAGAAAAAGACGGAGAAAGTCAGTGCAGGTAAAGTAGTAAAAGTGATGATTTTAAATGGTATAGGATTAGTATCGTCCCCCTATATAGCAATCCGCCCATAGGTTGCGAAAAATCAAAAAGTAGATAAAAAAGTTGAAACTTTTAACTGTTGACTGTTGACTGTTCCCTGTTGCTTGTTGCCTAAAAAGCAGTAAGATTTTTGCCGCGAATAAAATAGGATTGTTATATATATTCAAGGATTTCTTTGAAGGAAAGGCAGTGGAACATTTACTAGAAAAAGGAGTAAAAGTAGAGTATTTGAATTACGACAGATTAGGAAGAGTTTTAGACAAAATCTATGAGATTGGGTAAAATAAAATACTTATTTTTATCGTACTAGAAATTATTAAAAAATATCAATTAAATCTAAAAACAGTTCACTTATACTCAAGCAGTTTTCATTTTTATGGAGAATATAACAATTCAGGAGAACATCAAACCATAAAAATTACTTATGGGTATTCAAGAGACCATCGGCCAAATTTACAACAATTTCTGATGGAATTAATTTGTACGAATCTGAGTTTACGGATATTGGGTTTATAACCATCTTTATCTGCTGCATTCGCTCAAGCTTCAACCCCAGTTGTAACATCATCGTAAGTAACCTGCGTATTGAGCCATCAGGGTTTTCTGTTTGTTATTTAGTTTGGACTTGGTATGGATTAATTTCATGTATGACTAAATGAAGTTTACCAGAGTAGTAAGCAGCCCCTGTATTTGCTATATCCTTATTCTTTGATTAAGTCAATGATATTGTTGCAACTTTAACTTCTGGAAGGAAGCAATCTTGTGGGTGGTGCAAGATTGCTTACCCTTAGTGACTGTGGGGGACTTTTCGGCAATATTATGTATTAGTCAGCTACACTACAAGAGAGCAAGAACCCCGTACTACAACTGTCAACTAATAATGATTACCCACCTTTCTATGATGTACTGCAGGCAAAACATCTGAGTCACTAACTCGCCCATTATCAACAGTTGCATAAATAATCCAATGGTCGCTTGCCTCCATTCGACTTGCAACTTCACACTCTAGATAAGCTAGGGCATCACTCAATATGGGGCTACCATTATTAGCAGTTTGAGTATTTACTCCTGCAAAACGGTCTGCACCAGGTTTAAAGCGCTTCAGGAAATGTCGCATCAGACCTTGATAGTTATCTTCTCGCAATACATTTAAGACAAAGCGATCGCCTACTTGCATTAGTGCCTCAATAGCCCGGTCTTTTGCTACTGCGATAGAAACTCCCAATGGTTGAAAACTAGCTTGCACTACCCAAGAGGCTAACATTGCACTACTAACCTCACCTTTAGTAGCAGTAATAATATACAAACCTCCACTCAGACGACCTAAAGCTTTATCCAATTGATTATCAAGGGATTTCATTTGCTGGATAGTTTTCTTGAGACTCAAAAGTTGTCCTGCATCTGTCCCCGCTTCTTCACACAACTTATAAGTTAATTCTGAGGGTGTTTCTTTGATGGTAATATTGGGGAATGCCTGCTTGAGACCTAATTCTTTAAACTGGTTGGCAAGAGGATAAATAGATAAGTCATCCCCTCCACCTGATTCAAATAAGCCAAATGCTTGTTTTTTATTCGCTGCTGCTAAGATGGTGCTGATGGCTATTTCCCCAGTGGTGCCTACAAGACCTGTACTGGGTGGCGCTCCAATCACAATTCCTTTGGCCATTTCAACCAGTTCTCTTACCTCTTGGGCGTCAGCAGATTTTAAGTCCATCATTTCTACAGCTACTCCTGTTTTGATTATCCCATGGGCAATAGCTTGGGAGAGGCGATCGCTATAACCATAATCAGAGGTATAAAATACTGCAACTGTTGTCTCTGCTTTGCTTTTTGCTTTACTCCACTCTTCATAACGATTTGTTAGTTCTACTAAGTTATGACGTAGTAGGGGGCCGTGACCTGTAGCAATAGTATTAATATCTCCTAATGTTTTCATTCGTTTCATGGCATTTAATACTGAACGAGCATTTGGGCCCATGAGACATTCATAATAGAATTTATAGTCTGCTTCTATATCACTGAGAGTTTCATCATAAGTTTTTTCTGAGCAATAATGCATCCCAAAAGCATCACAGGTAAATAGGGTTTGGGTTTTGCGATCGTAGCTGAATATTGTATCAGGCCAATGCAAATTTGGAGCTGAAACGAATTCTAAAACGTGACCATTGCCTAAATCTAATTGGTCTTCATTCTTGACGATTTGCTTATTAAATGGTAAGTGAGTCAAATTTTCTAAAAATTGAATTGCTATTTTGGCCCCAACTACTGTAAGTTGGGGAGCTAGTTCAATCACATCTTTAGCTAAACCACTATGATCGGGTTCAGTATGGCTAATAATTAAGTAGTCTATTTCCGTAGGTTTGATCAGACCCCATAGAGTATCGAGGTACATTTGGCGAAACTTTCCATGGGATGTATCCACCAGGGCAGTTTTTTCTCCTCGAATGATAAAGGAATTATATGTGGTACCGTTTTGTAGACCAAATTCTATATCAAAGCGATCGCGGTCCCAATCAAGGGAGCGAATGGCCATTGTATCAGGAGCAATTTTATTTGTCTCTATTGTCAGTCTATTTTTGACTCGATCTGTTATTGCTACCATAAGAGACCTCTATATAAAGAATGATTATTTTGATTTGATTAACATTTTTACACAACTTAACACATATCATAAATAGAACTCATACCAATTCCTATGATAAGTATTGAAATGAAAATTTGATCCAAAAGTAGTACTATATAATTTATTTGTAACAATGGCCTTAACAATTGTCTATCAAACTTGAATGTGCAGGGGTACATCCTTTCTGAATATTTAAGTGCCGTCAAGCTATTGATGTTAATACTTGTACCTGTTGGCTCTGCTTCAGTAGGAGATAATAAAAGGGACATAATTTTTATTAATACTCAATATTGTCTCGGCAACTCTTCACCCAAAACACAGCTTTATCCCCCTCTGGAAACCACTCTTTATTTCTAAACTCGCCCCCAAAGAACGATGTCATCTCAATGGCCTCGCTATAGTAGAAGGGCAACTGCGCTATGTTACAGCTATTAGTCCTTCGGATGTTGTATCAGGTTGGCATAGTCTGAGGGATGATACAGGTGTTGTTATTGATATTCAACAGGACTTACGCAGTACTGCTATATAGAACCCATTTGGTATCTATGCGATCGCCAACCTCTTAAGCATCAGTCGGATAAAACATAGATTAATCTTGGCTGTAGCATTTTCCAGGGTTCGCATCAATTTTTTTGGTCAAGCTTTTACATCTTTCCATCCAGGAGTTCGTTCTTTCTATAACCCATCTGGCTTTAACTGGAACAAACCCTGTTTTTTCAAGATTTTCTTTCTCCTGCTTTGATGGCTTAGGGGATAGTTGAAACCGAATCTTGCTCATAATTGCTGGATAAATTTTCTTTAACTCCTGTATGACTTTTTCAGGGTGATATCCGTTATCAAGTAGGATAGTAATTTTAGGAATGTTAACAGGTTTAGATTTAAAGTAGTCGATGTTGTCTGATAACATTTCAATTAATCCTAGATCATCAGAAACTGATGCTTTTGTACAATGAGCAAAAAAGGGAAAGCCAAGACTATCTACCGCTAAATGCCTCTTAATTCCGTTAGTGGCCTTGTAAAAACAAAAACCTTTAGACTCTACCCCAGCATTACAAGTATTTTTTACCGCTTGTGAATCGACGATCATCAGAGTTGTCCATTTGGCTTTTTTTTTACTTGTTGTCGGACTTGGCTGTGCAAAACATCTCTAATATTTTCAATAACTCCTTGTTCTCGCCATTGTTTGTAATGCCAAAATACTGTGGAGTAAGGAGGTAAATCTTTGGGTAAATCAGACCAATTACAACCATTCTTTAATTGATATAAAATACCATCCAATATTTGCCTTTTGCTCCATTTTGTTGGACAAGTTTTCTTTTTTTTTGGCAACAATGGCTCAATTAGAACCCATTCTCGATCTGTCAAACTGCTTGAATATGGCATTTATCCAACTCTTGGTTATAGTAATTGGCGATCGCTACTTAGTATAACCAATTCAAGAAAAGATACCAAATGGGTTCTATATGGTGCCAAAAATTATCATTTTCAAGATATTGCCACTATACATAGTCCCGTTGCGTAAGTCCTGTTCATAAAAAACTAGTTATTAATATACTTTATTGATATAGAATTCTAGAAGGAATATTTTTCCTATAAGTCTCTTTGAAAATGTAAATATACATAAAGATATATGAAGATCCGCGGAATGTCGGTTATTACTTTTAGTTTATGGGGTAATAACCCACGCTATACTATAGGTGCAATCAAGAATGCAGACTTAGCACCTCAAATTTATCCTAGTTGGGTTTGTCGGTTTTATGTAGATGCAACTGTACCATCAGAAATTATCAAAAACTTAGCTAGTCGCTCTTATGTAGAAGTTGTAACAATGGAGAAACCTTCTGACAATTATTCTGGGACGTTTTGGCGATTTTTAGCTGTTAACGATCCAGATGTAGAAGTAACTATTATTCGTGATGCTGACTCCCGTTTAAATATGAGAGAAAAAGCAGCAGTCGATGAATGGTTGGCAAGCTCTTTGATGTTTCATATTATGCGGGATCATCCTTGGCATACAGCAAAAATCATGGCAGGGATGTGGGGAGTAAAAGGCAATTTAGAAATTAAAACTGCGATCGCTAATTATATTAAACAACACTCAAAAAAATTAGTATACGGAATTGACCAAGAGTTTTTAGAAGAAGTAATTTATCCTTTAGCTAAATACCAAAGTCTAGTTCACGATGAATTTTATGGAGGTAAATCTTTTCCTCTCCCTCGAGAAAATAACGAATTTGTTGGGCAAGTTTTTTTGTCTGACGATACCAAAATTGAAAAACATGAGGAAAGTCTCAAACAGCACTTAATAACATCAGAAAATTCTAATTTAAAGGTCGCAAAACAGGAATTTGAAACCGGAAAAAATTTGAAAAAACAAGGTAAATATAAGGAAGCTGCCTTATATTTCCAAAAAGCGATAGAAGCTGATAAAACTTACGTTCCCGCTCACAATAATTTAGGTGTTATATGGCAAAATCAAGGTCAGTTAAAAGAAGCAATTATATCTTATAAAAATGCTCTAAAACTTAAGCCTAATTTTCATCCAACCATTACTAACCTTGCCTCTATTTACTTCCTTCAAGGGGAGCTGAAGCAAGCAGAAAAATTATTAAAAGTTGCCATCAAAATCAAACCAGATTATGTCCATGCTTTGTACCATTTAGGTTTAGTTTACAAACAGCAATACAAATTAGAAGAAGCTATTAAAGTCTTCCAAGCTGGAATAAAATATCAGCCAAAATATTTCGATGCTTATTTTCAATTAGGGCAAATATGGGAATTTTTATCTCAATTTGATCTTGCTAAAAGTGCCTACGAAAGATGCCAAAAGATTAACCCCACAGCTCAATATTTATTCAGCTATCTCGGTTTTGTTAAGCTGAACCTCTGTGACTGGAAAAATTACGATGCTTTTATTAAACAGTTAATAGACTCAACTGCTAAATATGTTAAAGAGGAGAAAAGTGGTTTTACTATCGCACCTTTTCATTTAAATTTAATTCCTTTACCACAAAAGTTATCTTTGGCAGTTGCTGTACAGAAAGCTGAATCAATTAATCATCAGATTCCTAATAATAAACTGCAATTTTCCGACCCTCAAAAAACAGGTAAATTGCGTATAGGTTACGTTTCTGGTGATTTTAGCCGTCATGCTGTGGGACGATTAACTTATGGAATATTTGAACGTCATAACCGAGATAAATTTGAAGTTTTTGGCTACCATTTATTAGGAGTAAGTGACGAAATCACAGAAACTATCAAGAATGGCTGCGATGAATTCAGGTATCTAAATCAAATGTCTACCGAAAATGCTGCCTGCCAAATTAATAGTGATGGGATTGATATTTTAATAGATTTGGCAGGTTATACAGCTTACAGTAAAACTGAAATATTTGCTTATAAACCTGCGCCTGTCCAAGCAACATTTCTTGGCTATCCTAATACAATGGGGGCAGATTTTATCCCTTATTTATTAACAGATAAATGGGTAGTACCTCCAGAATTAGCAGAGCATTATAGTGAGGAAATTATCTATTTACCTCATCAGTTTCCTTGTTCGCCCATGGATATTTCTCAAAAGCATTTTAGTCGAGCAGATTTTGGTTTACCAGAAGAGGGTTTTGTTTTTGCTTGTTTTAATCGCCACTATAAAATTACTCCCGAATTGTTTGATATCTGGATGGGAATATTACAACAGGTAGAAGGCAGCGTTTTATGGTTGTCTTTTGTAGTAGAAGAGGCTATGGAAAACTTACGCCGGAGTGCCCAGAATAGAGGGGTAAAACCCAACAGACTAATTTTTGCCAAAAAAATCCCACACCCGGAATATCTAGCTCGGTTGTCTTTGGCGAATTTAGCTTTAGATACCCTGATTTATAATGGGGGTTCTACCACTGTCTGTGCTTTATATGCAGGTTTGCCAGTCTTGACAAAACCAGGTGCTACTAATGCAGCTCGGATGGGGGCGAGTATTTGTGCGAGTGCTGGGATAGAAGAAATGATTTGTCATAGTCTGGAGGAGTATGAACAGAAAGCCGTATTTATGGGAACTCATCCAGAAGAGTTATTACTGTTGCAAGAGTTGTTAAAGAACCGAAATGGTCCTTTGTTTAATCTATCTAATTTTGTGGTCAGTTTGGAAGTTGCATTAGAAGAAATTTGGAATCGTTAACTTATAATTGCTAGGGCTATCAACAGTCTTTAAATAATTAGACAAATTTAACATAATTATACATTTTAGGACTTACGCAGGTACGCTATATATAGCGTACTGTCAACTAGGGAATTGTCAATTACTTAAATTAGTTCTTTTCGGATATATATTACTTTTAATATCTATTAAAATAAGGTTACAAAATATTAAATTTATTTGCTAAAAATGTTGGATTATTAGATAATAATGACATGATTATTT
>JAKQYE010000224.1:0-3097 GCA_023356605.1 Trichodesmium sp. MAG_R02
GATCTGGATTAATTGCATTTTATTAGTGGGATAGGTTCCATAAAAGTATCTAATTCTTTCATATTTGTCTCCACTAACTTCTATATTATTTTCTCACATCTCATTCCTGATTGCTATATATATGAACGGGGTTTTATTAGATAAACGGTGATTTAGTTATTCCAGCTAATAAACTGAATAATGATATTGTCGCCCTGCATTGTTTGAGTTTCTGTGGAACTAATGATAAAATTAAAAAATTTACTTTAGTTACTTTTCACTAAAAATCACACAAAAATGAAAGACTCGACAAAATTGGGAAGTCGGATAGCAATTGTTCATAATGGTTCGGCTTTATTTACGGGAGATGCTGGTAGTGGGGAGAGTAATATTCGGCGTTGGATTATTGAAAATGATTGGTTGGAATGTATTGTTGGTTTGCCGTTAAATATGTTTTATAACACTGGTATTGCTACTTATATTTGGATTATTTCTAATAAAAAATCTGTGGAGCGTCGGGGTAAGGTGCAGTTGATAGATGGGAGGGAATGGTATGGGAAATTGAGGAAAAATTTGGGGAGTAAAAATTGTGAGTTACGGGAGGAAGATATTGACAGGATAACTGAGGAGTTTTTGGATTTTTCGGAGTCGGATAATAGTCGAATTTTTGATAATGAGGATTTTGGTTTTCATAAGATTGTTGTGGAGAGACCTTTGCGTTTTAGTTTTCAAGTTACGGCGGCAAGGGTTCAGGAATTTGGCGAAAAAATGGGGGATGATTTGTTGGGAGTGGTGGATATTTTGCGGGGGTTATTTGGTGAGGAGGTGCAGTGGGATTTTAATTTGGTGAAGAGAGATTTTGAGAAGGCGTTGAAGGTGGAGGGGTGGAATTTGAAAAAGCGAGATTTGGATTTGATTTATCAAATTTTTACTGAGAAGGATGAGCGAGGAGAGGCTGTTATTTTGAAGCAGACGAAAAAGGGAATTGTTTATCAAGCCGATGCGGAACTGAGGGATACTGAAAATGTGCCTTTGAAGGAGAATATTGAGGAGTATTTTGAGAGGGAAGTTTTGCCTCATGTTTTTGATGCTTGGATAGATTTTGATAAAGTGGTGAGGGGTTATGAGATTTCCTTCACTAAGTATTTTTATAAATTTCAGAAGTTGCGGAGTTTGGAGGATATTGTGGAGGAACTTTTGGAGTTGGAAAAAGAGACAGAGGGAATGTTGAGAGAGATTGTTTTTGAGTAGTGGGAATTAGGAGTTAGAAATCAGGAGCCTTAATTTTATTAAGAGGGAATAGGTAGATTATTTACTTGGGAAAATTTGAGTTTTTTAATTAGGAGGTTTTAGGAAAACTATGGTTGATTTGAATTTGCAAAAATATCCGGTTTATAAAATTTCGGGTATTGAATGGTTAGGGGATATTCCTGAACATTGGGAGGTGAAAAAAATTAAAAGAATTACTCAAACACATAAGCAAGGATATTACACAGAAAACCCTTACATTGATGAAGGAGTAAAATTAGCAAGAATTACTGATATTGATGATTTTGGAAATGTCTCATTTGAAAATATGCCTTTCGTTGAAATTTCTGAAAAAAACGAAAAATCATTTCAACTAAAAAAGGGAGATTTCCTATTTGCTAGAAGTGGCACTATTGGACGTTTTGGGTTAGTTAATGCTCTTTAAAGTTCCGTTTTTGCATCTTATTTAATTAGATTCAGATTTAAAAATGTTGAACCAGAGTTTTTGAAATTTGCTTTTAGTTCTTCTTTTTTTAAAGAAAGCCTTATTAGTACATTATATGGAGGAGCTAATAACAATGTACACGCTGAAAATATAAAAGAACAGATATTAGTTATTCCACCTACTTCAGAACAACAAGGGATCGCTAATTTCCTAGACGACAAACTCGCCCAAATAGATGAATATATTGCCAAAAAACAACGGATAATAGAACTACTAAAAGAACAGAAAACTGTTATTATTAATCAGGCAGTTACTAAAGGTATTAACCCAGATGTTCCGATGAAATATTCTGGTGTTGAATGGTTAGGAGAAATACCGGAACATTGGGAGGTGAAAAAAATTAAAAGGTTTTTAAAATCTTATAGGTATGGAATATCGGATAGTATCAGAGGTGAAGGAGAATTTAAAGTTCTGACAATGGGAAATATACAAGATGGAAAAGTCTTAATTCCTGAGATTGGGAATCTTGAAAGCGTTCCTGAAGAACTGATTTTAGAATATAGCGACTTGCTATTTAATAGAACAAATAGTTTAGATTTGGTAGGCAAGGTAGGAATTTTTAAAGGTAGTAAAGAAGACAAAATATCTTTCGCTTCTTATCTTGTCAGGTTGAAAGTAAACAATGATACTAATCCAGTTTATCTAAATTTTTTACTTAATTCTTATGGTTTGTTGAATGTAGCAAGACAAAGAGCTTTAGTTAGTCTCAACCAAGTCAATTTAAACCCTACAATATATTGCCAGCTTACTATTCCCTTACCTCCAACTTCCGAACAACAAGAAATAGTGTCATTCATTGAAAAAAAATCAGAAAAAATTGAGCGATCGCTCACCGTAATAGAAAAGGAAATAAAATTAATCCAAGAATATCGAACAACTCTAATTTCTGAAACAGTAACAGGCAAAATAGACGTTAGAAAATATCATCCTCCCCAATAAATTCACTCATGGCAACCATAACCGACCGAAGCTATAATGTAGTAGGCTGGGTTGCGCTCAAGTTAAACCAACAAAAAGCAAATTTTCTATATCTATATCTATATCTATGTCTATTGTATAACTAAGAAAACTTGCTGAATTTTCCACTTTTGCAAAATTCCTATTGTTTAGGTTTTATGGTTGAAGCTAACCGATATTTTTCCCAAATTTTTCCCAGTCATATCTATATATATATGTGCTAAATTTTCCCACTTTGCAAAATTCGTATTGTTTAGGTTTTATGGTTGAAGCTAACCGATATTTTTCCCAAATTTTTCCCAGTCATATCTATATATATATGTGCTAAATTTTCCCATTTTGCAAAATTCGTATTGTTTGGGTTTCATGGTTGAAGCTAACCGATATTTTTCCCAAATTTTTCTCAGT
>JAKQYE010000224.1:3197-10048 GCA_023356605.1 Trichodesmium sp. MAG_R02
CACATCTATATATATGTATGCTAAATTTTCCCACTTTGCAAAATTCCTATCGTTTAGGTTTTATGGTTGAAGCTAGCCGATATTTTTCCCAAATTTTTCTCAGTCACATCTATATATATGTATGCTAAATTTTCCCACTTTGCAAAATTCCTATCGTTTAGGTTTTATGGTTGAAGCTAGCCGATATTTTTCCCAAATTTTTCTCAGTCACATCTATATATATGTGCTAAATTTTCCCACTTTGCCAAAACTGATAACTGATAACTTATAACTGATAACTAATAACCCAAATGACTTCCGATACCACTGAAAAAGGTCTCGAAAATATTATCTATCAAAGTCTCATTGACAACTGCCAATATTTAGAAGGTTACTCCAAAGACTACAACCAAACCTACTGTATCGATACTGGGAAACTTTTCCAGTTTCTCCACAACACCCAACCTGAAAAATTAACAGAAATTTCTAACTACCACGGCGCCAACTGGAAGAAAAAACTTTATGAACGTTTTCACCGCCAAATAGAAGAGAAAAGTATAGTCAATATATTACGTCAAGGTATCAAAACTGGAGAAACCGGCCTCAAACTTTACTATAAACTTCCCACTTCCCAACTCAACCGCGACACTATCGAAAATTCCCAAAAAAACATTTTTTCAGTCACCCGCCAACTAAAATACAAAGAAAACCGTAACTTCTCCCTCGACTTAGTAATTTTTATAAACGGTTTACCAGTTATTACCTTCGAGCTAAAAAACCAACTAACCAAACAAAACTTTCGAAACGCCATAAACCAATATAAAAATGACCGACACCCCAGAGAATTATTATTTCAATTCAAACGTTGCCTAGTACATTTTGCCCACGACACCGATGAAGTTTGGATGACAACAAAACTCGACGGCAAAAATACAGAATTCCTACCATTCAACAAAGGCAAAAAATCAAATTCTGCTCTACTTTTTCCGGATACAGCAGGGAACCCTCCCAACCCCAACCACATCAAAACAGATTATTTGTGGAAAGAAATTTTAGCCAAAGAAAGCCTCAGAAACATCATCGAAAATTACGCCAAACTGATAAAAGAAGAAGATAAAGACAAAGACAAAAAAATAGTCAAAAAGCTAAAACTAATCTTCCCCCGCTACCATCAACTCGACCTAGTCAAGCAACTTTTAACAAGTACAAAAAAATATGGATTCGGCAACCGCTACTTAATCCAACATTCCGCAGGTTCCGGCAAAAGTAATTCTATAACCTGGCTGAGTCATCAACTCGTAGAACTGAAAAATATTACAGAGACAGAAAATATTTTTGATTCAGTCTTAGTCGTGACAGACCGCAAAATTTTAGATAAATAAATTAGGGAAAATATTCAACAATTCGCTCAAGTAGACAAAGTCGTAGAAGCAACCAAAAACAGCAAACAATTAAAGTTAGCTTTGGAAAACAAACGGAAAATTATTATTACAACAGTGCAAAAATTTCCATATATTGTCGAAGAAATTAAATCTTTAAAAGTATTCATTTAAGTGGAGAAAATACCCTGTCTCCCATTGCCAAGAATATTGTTAGTGGAAATTCTCAAAATAGGTCAGATAAAGTTAGTCAAATAATCGAAGAATTTAATAACCGCTTCGGTGGTAATATTGTTTGGCAAAATGAGGATAGGGTATGGAAATTTTTATTAGAGGAGTTGCCAGAAAAAGTCAGAGGAAACGGGGAGTATCAAAATGCTATAAATTATAGCGATCCGCAAAATGCCAAACTTACCTTTGAAAATAAATTTAATCAAGAATTACGGCGTTCTATGCGTGAACATGTAGAAGAATATCGTCAATTTACAGGTAATAAAAGTTTTCGAGAATGGTTAATTAATACTTTATTTAATCTTGACTATGAGCATGATAAAAATGCTTAGAAAAATAACTATATACTAATCCGTTTATCCGTGGAAAAATCTCTGTTTAGTAGTGTTTGACTCGTAAAAATATAGAAGAATATGGTCAATTTATATGCAATCAAAGTTTTCTGTTTAATTAATACTTTATTTAATCTTGACTATGAGCCATATCAAACTGCTTCAAAAAATTACTATATACTAATCAGTTTCTTCATAATGGAGTTTAGACTAACTCAAAGATTATGCTATGTGTAGGGTAGCTATTCAAAGTTTAACCTTTATAAATGGTGAGGAACATTTAGTCTAAACTCCAATTCACAGTAAAATCTTTTTAAAGTTTTCTGGTAAGGTTAATTAATACTTTATTTCATATTGATTATTATATAGATTAAACTACTTTAAAAAATCACTATATACTAATTAGTTTATCCGTTAAAAATCCATATATAATCGTTTTAATTAAGATTGAAACAAAAATTGAGTATAATAAAATTAAGTTAACTAGAAACTATAGTCGTTTTAATTAAGATTGAAACAAAAATTGAGTATAATAAAATTAAGTCAACTAGGAACTATTTTGAACCATGCCTTACAGTTTAGACTTAAGACAAAAAGTAATAATTTTTGTAGAAAATGGGGGTACGATTACCGAAGCAGCTCATATATTTGGGATAGGAAGAGCTTCGATATATAGATAGTTATCTCGCCCAAAATTGTCAGCAACTAAGGTAAAATGCCGTCGAATAAAATTAGATTGGAAAGAATTAGAAAAAGATGTAAAACAAAATCCAGAGTCTAGATTAGCAGACAGAGCTAAAAAATTTGGAGTTAATACTACAGCTATATTTTATGCTTTGAAAAAAATAATGAAAATTACTAGAAAAAAAACTGTGTTATAGAGAAAGAAATAGAGAAGAAAGAATAAAATATTATTAGAAACTACGAAATTTTATCAAAAAGATAGGAAGCGAAAGCCTTGTATTTATTGATAAATAAGGATTTGAAGATAATCAAGGCTGTATTTATGCCTGGTAAAAAAAAGGGAAAAAAGTTTATAGTGAGCAAGAGAGAAAACGAGGAAAAAGAGAAAATTTAGTGGCCGGGAGAAGAAAAAAGGAAAAAGATTTAATGGCACCAATTATATTTAAAAGAACCCTAAATGCCGTGGAATTTTAACAATGGTTATATCAACATTTATTACCATCATTAAAAATCCCCAGTGTACTAATTATGGATAATTTACCAATTCATAGCAAAAACCTTATTAGAGAATTAGTAGAAGCAGGTGGTCATTAATTACTATTTTTGCCAAAATACTCTCCTGATTTAAATGACATAGAAAATAATTTTAGTGCATTAAAAATAGCTAGAATGTATTCACCTATCAATACATCTCGATTTGGAAATTATTCGTAATTATTGTGCCAGATAGTGTCTCATTTTTATTTAAAATAACTATATTTTGAACTATGCCTTACAGTTTAGAATTCAGATAAAAAGTAATAAATTTTGTAGGAAATGGTGGTACAATTACCAAAGTAGCTCATACATTTGGGATAGGAAGAGCTTCGATATATAGATGGTTATCTCGCCCAAAATTGTCAGCAACTAAGGTAAAAAGTCGTCAAAGAAAATTAGATTGAGAAGAATTAGAAAAAGATGTAAAACAAAATCCAGAGTCGAGCATTGTCAGACAGAGCTAAAAAATTTGGAGTTAATCAACCAGCTATATTTTATGCTTTAAAAAGAATTAATTTTCCTTGAAAAAAAACAACTTCGTTATAGAGAAAGAAATAGAGAATAAAGGATAAAATATTATCAGCTTTCCCTCAAAATTTTATCAAAAAATTTGGAAGTAAAAGCCTTGTATTTATAGATGAATCAGGATTTGAAGATAATCAAGACTGTATTTATGCCTGGTCAAAAAAAGGGAAAAAAGTTTATGGTGAGCAAGAGGGAAAACGAGGTAGAAGAGAAAATTTAGTAGCCGGGAGAAGAAAAAAGGAAAAAGATTTAATAGCACCAATTATATTTAAAGGCAGCCTAAATGCCGTGGGATTTTAACAATAGTATGATCAACATTTATTACCATCATTAAAAATTCCCAGTGTACTACTGCATGGACAATTCACCAATTAAACACGAAAAAACGTTATTAGAGAATTAGTAGAACCAGGGGATTACCAATTACTATTTTTGCCAAAATACTCTCCTGATTTAAATGACATAGAACATGATTTTAGTGCATTAAAAAGAGCTAGAATGTATTTACCTATCAATACATCTCGATTTGGAAATTATTCGTAATTATTGTGCCAAATAGTGTCTTATTCTTATTTAAAATAACTATATATAACTGTTTCATTTGTGAAAATATGGAAGAATATCGTCAATTTACAGGTAATGAAAGTTTTCAAGAATGATAAATTAATACTTGATAATATTGACTGTTATAGCGCTTCTACATCAGGCATTTACAACTTCCAGCTCAAAGTGTAATAAGGGGAAAGGTGTACAAAAGAATAATGTCTAAATACTCCAGAGCCCATTGCTATATTGAGATAAAACTGATTAAAAGAATCACTATAGATTAATTAGTTTATCCGTGACAAAATCTCTGGCTAGGACTTTTTACTGATTATTTTGAGGAGAAGATAACCACTTAGACTGTATCTCTCCAATCTTGCCATTTTCCTGCATTTCTAAAAGTTTAATATCTATCTTTTTGAGAAAAGAGTTATCAGTAGAGACCATAAAACCATAAGCTTCAGTAGCAAAATCAACTGGAGACAACTTCAAGGAGTCTTTAGGATTATTACGCAAATAATATTTAAGAGCAGGAGCATCAAAAACCACACCGTCCACTTCATCTAACTTGAGTAAATTAATTGCATCGACTAAAGTCTGAGTCTGATTAATGCGTGCCTGATATTGTTTTGCCCATTTCTCTCCAGTAGATCCTTTAACTACAGAAATTCTAAGATCCTTAATATCTTCGGGATAACTCAACTCTGCAACTCCTTGATTAGATAAAAAAAGAGTAAAAGTAGTAGCAATACCAGCAGTCAAAGAAGAGATTGTCATTGTAGTAAAAATCATCCATACTCCAGCAATAATACGCCCAGATTTAGTAATTGGAGTCCGATCGCCATATCCCACCGTAGTTAAAGTCACCAAAGCAAACCACATACCATTGCCTACTCCATGCCAATAATCTTGAGGAAATTGTTCTTTGTTGCGCTCTTTTTCAACTAACCACAGAAGGTTACCCACCACAAATAATAAAACTATTAACAAACAAACTGAAGAAATAAAGGCCAGGCCAAAAAAAGGTCTAATTCTACTCCAGACAGTAGGCCTCTCAGAAGTAACTAGTAAACCAACTTTGCCAAAAAAGTAGGGTTGAGTAAAAGCAACTTTTTCTAAGCGCTCAGAAGTTATACTGATTGGCCCAATAACAATATCCAGTTCTCCTTTGGTCATACTTTCAATACTGCTAGCTAGATTATTTTGCGGAATAAATTCATATTCTAGTTTGTCCGATAAAGCTAGTTCTTGCCAAATCTCAACACTAATACCTTTGAAAACATCATCCTTGATTACAAAAGGAGGCGACCCAGCCAGGCCAACTCGCAATTTTTCGGCTTGCGCTGGTAAAAAAGTATTAACTACAGAGGCTATAGTAATAAAAATTAATATATTTAATCTTTTAAGCATTTTCAGAACTGAGTTGAGTAATCCAATTTTTTTGTCCCAAAGTCAGGCATAATAATCAAATTAAGTTCTTAGTATCCTATAGATTATCTGGTACTTAGCAACTTGTTATATTGAAGCTGACTTTGATAGGGCATAAAATTTTGTAGGTTGACTTGAGCACCACTATAACATTAAGTAGATACATGACAAAAACAGACGACAAAACAATTGTCAGAGATTATTTTAATTCAACTGGTTTTGATCGATGGCAAAGAATTTATGGAGATGGCCAGGTAAATAAATTCCAATTAGATATTAGGAAAGGACATCAGCAAACTGTTGATACTGTCCTTAGTTGGTTGCAGGCAGATGATAATCTACCAGGGTTATCAATATGTGATGCTGGTTGTGGGGTTGGTAGTTTGAGTATTCCCTTAGCTAAAGCTGGATCAGTTGTTTATGGTAGTGATATCTCAGAAAAAATGGTATCTGAGGCACATCAGCGTGCAAAATCTAGTTTAATCAGTATAGATAATGTTAATTTTGTGACTCAAGACTTAGAAACTTTAAGTGGTAAGTATCATACAGTTATTTGTTTAGATGTGTTAATTCATTATCCTCAAGGCCAAGTTCCAGCTATGATTAATCATTTGATATCTTTAGCAGAGTCCCGCTTAATTATTAGCTTTGCACCAAAAACTTTAGCTTTAAGCATATTGAAAAAAGTAGGAGAGTTATTTCCTGGCTCAAGTAAAACTACTCGTGCTTATCAGCATCGGGAAGTGGATCTTATTAAAGTTATTGAAAGTAATGGTTTTTCTATTCAAAGACAAGCAATGAATAGCACCAGTTTCTATTATTCTTGTCTACTAGAAGCTGTTCGTAAGTGAAAAAGTTTTAGTAAAATTCCAGTTTAAATGGGTTTTTACTACATTAAAAGCAAATGAAAATTTTATGCTTGAGTAAGTAAAGATTTACTAAAATAATAGCAACTAAAATGTTAAAATAATAATAATGATAGTATGTTATTAATTGAGCATAATAATGAGGGAAAAAGCATAAATAAAATAATTGATAATAGTGGTTATCTAATAAGGTTTGGATATTGATCAATTTAGAGACAAAATATCAAACCCAGACACTAAGAAAGAACTTAAAAACTTGATAATAGCTGAGGAGTTAATTGGGTAAGCATTTAGCTCTCAGCAGTAGGAGCCTGGTTTTCTAATAATATTTAACTTTGCTTTTATCG
>JAKQYE010000225.1:0-3053 GCA_023356605.1 Trichodesmium sp. MAG_R02
AACTTGTAGCAAACAAATTGGCTGCTTCTGCTAAAGTAGAAGAAGGAAAAAAAACGCAAAATATGGAAAAATAGAACAAATAATTAATCTTTATAATCAAGCACAAAAATTAGATTCAGATGTCGAAATTTATATGGATAATTAGGGATAATTATATTAGTTTAGCAGCTTAAATAATCAGGAAAATATGTTATGTTTGCCCTTAAAAAAGCAGTTAAATTGAAGCCTAATAATAGTAATATTCAGTTTAATTGAGGTTTAGCAAGAGCATTAACTGGAGATTGTAAAGGAACAATTGAAGATTTTTAAGTATTCTTAGATTCCTCCGCAGATGGGGAGCAAATAGACAGAGTTGAGGGTTGGATAGAGACTTTCAAAAAAAGAGAAAAATCCTTTACTAATGATGTATTAGAGAAGTTTAAAAAATATGACTTCTGGAGGGTGCATTAGACAGTATTAATTACTCACTATTAAAGGTATTTAATAATCCATCATCGCCATCTGCTCGGTTTTGTTCTGAGGCTAAACCGATTAGCGATCGCTAATGATAGTGACCTCCCATAGGGAAAATATAAATATACTTCTCATCAAATTAGTATCACAAAAACCCCAAAGTTTTCCTTTAAATCAGGACTTACGGAGAACCACCATATCTAGTATAAATTAACCGCCGTTAACCCCTACAGATAGTGTAGATTTTCTATTTTGCGACTTACCCAAAGAAACCCGGTTAAAACAGTAAATCATTGTTTTAACACACAAATATCTACGAGAAACCAGGTTTCTCAGTTTGCCTGGGTAAGTCCTGGTTATTTTAATTTAGGTTGAGACAAATATTTATTGCTATAACTAAGTTTCAGCAGAAAAAGTCTTCTATTCTTATTTGAAATAACTATAAATATGGTTTTTCCAGAAATTAAAAGCAATTAATAGTAGATAACAACATCTATCAAATTGTGTAAATTACAGCATTTTTCATGTCGGTCGACCACAGTAGGGACCTGGCATGCAACGTCCCTACAAAGTTTTGCTTATGGCGATGTAGTTCATCAATAGGGGTGTGGCCTATGAAACAATAGCAGACTATGAGAAAACTGTTGTAGATTATACAGAAGCACTAAAAATTAATCCAGGTTATTATTTAGCTAATCAAAGGCGCACAGATTATAAACAAAAACTTTATTATTTTGAAATAATTTAATTTTTGTAACAGTCGAAAAATATAAAAATGTGGTACTATTGCCTCTTGATTAATAATCTAGAGAGTAAAATCACCAATGGCTAAAAGCGAAACCAGGAACGAAGTAGAAGTTCGTTCACAAAAAGTGGATGAATTACGTGCCCAAGGAATAGACCCCTATCCTAGTCAAGCCAGAGATCGATCGCATACCACCAAACAAATCATAGACCTATTTTCTCCACCAGCAAAAGAATTAGAACCTGGAGAAACAGACCCTAATGAAAAATTATTAAAAGTTTGCGGTCGTATTACCTCTAAGCGAGATAGTGGTAGTATTGGTTTTATTAACCTAACAGATGAAACTGGAAAAATTCAACTGAAAATTGAGAAAAAATTAGTAAAGGGCGACCCTGGTTTAAGCTTTAAACAAATTCAAAAATTATTAGATGTAGGAGATTTTGTTAGTGCGGAAGGAATAGGTTGTCGTACTAATAGAGGTGAGTTATCAATTCAGGTAAATAAATTGGATGTTATTTCCAAAGCTATTATTCCTTTTCCTGACTCTTATTATGGTGTAAATGACCCAGAAATTTGTCGCCGTCATCGAGAAATGGATTTGGCTGGAAACCCTGAATCTTTACAGCGTTTCCGAGTGCGGAGCAAAATTATGCAAAGTATTCGAACATATCTTTGGGATGCTAATTTTTATGAAATAGAAACACCAATTTTACAGTCAATTTATGGTGGTGCTGCTGCTCGACCTTTTGTTACTCATCATAATGCTTTAGATGTAGATTTATATTTACGAATTGCTACAGAATTATTTCTAAAACGGGCAATTTGTGGAGGTTTTGAACGGGTATTTGAATTAGGACGAGTATTTAGAAATGAAGGAATTGATAGTACCCATAATCCTGAGTTTACTTCCCTAGAAGTTTATCAGGCTTATGCAGATTATTTTGAAATTCTGGGGTTGGTAGAAGATGTTATTTGTTATAGTTTAACTAATATTTTGGGGGATTTAAAACAGATAGAATATCAAGGGCAAACTATTAGTTTAGAACGCCAATATGACCATAGTCAAAAATATCCTAATTTCACAGGAAAACATTGGCAAGTGAAAACAATGGTAGAAGCAGTTAAGGATGAAACAGGACTAGATTTTGATAACCTAGAATTGCCTGAAGCTATTTCAGAAGCAGAAAAATTAAACCTCAAATTATCCAAATTAGAAACTCAAAGTAATGGTTATCTTTTATATGCAGTTTTTGACCAAAAAGTGGAGTCAACTCTAATTCAACCTACCTTTGTCATTGATTTTCCTGTTGAGGTTAGTCCCTTAGCAAAAAGACATCACAGTAAACCAGGTTTTGTGGAAAGATTTGAGTTGTTTATTCACGGCACGGAATATTCTAATGGTTTCTCCGAGTTAAATGATCCACAAGACCAGCGCCAACGTTTTGAGGAACAGATCGCTCAAAGAGAAGCAGGGGATGATGAAGCCCACCCAATGGATGAAGATTTTATTCAAGCTTTATCACTGGGGATGCCTAACTGTGGTGGAATGGGTATTGGGGTTGACCGTCTGGTGATGTTGCTGACGAATACTCAAAGCATTAGGGATGTGATTATGTTTCCCACTATGCGTTCGACTTTATAACGGTTTTCAAATTGATGAACTACATCATCATAACCAAAACCTTGTAGGGACTTTGCATGCAAGGTCCCTACTGTGGTCTACCAACATGAAAACTGCTGTAAAGGATTAAATTTTAGAAATATCTGTAAAAGAATTTCAGGAACTTCTTTAGTATTTTTGTCTGCTATAGGCGATCGCTATTTTCATTGGTTAGGCTTTTTGTTGGGTTCGCTG
>JAKQYE010000225.1:3153-8517 GCA_023356605.1 Trichodesmium sp. MAG_R02
TAAAGATAACTTTTAACTTTTCAATTGTGTATAGTGCTATACTACGACTTTTATGAGAGCGAGCCCTCTAAAGCAGCACCTACTACTTTATAATTTTCGTCCTTGCTCAGATAATTCAAAGCTGCTTTTGCTTTAGGGTTGTCAAATTTCCTTAACCCTTGAGCCGCTCGCAACCGGATATTCCAAGACTCGTCACTGACAAAAACTAATACTTGTTCCAAAGCTTCACTTTCCTTCTTTGTCCCTGCTAAAGTACCTAAAGCACTAATGGCCACTTCCCGCACTGTTATATCTTCATCAGCGATCGCGCAGATACACACCTCATATAGTGCTTCAGGAAATGGCATATCTATCAGAGGCGCCAGAATACTCCGACGCATCAACCAGTTATCGTCTTGGTGAAATTTCTCTACTAAAAAAGGAATTGCTTGTGCTCCAAATTTAGATAGAGAATTTGCTGCTTCCGCTCTTACGTTGTAGTCTGGGTCATTTTTCATCATTTCTAGCAATATCCTAAAACCTTCAGGAGTACGTTTATTCCCTAAACCCATTGCTACAAATGAACGGACTAGAAATTCTGGGTCTTGTTGTCTAGTTTTTAGAAGGGGAACTACTATTTCACTCTCGAAGTTCCTTAACTCAGTCAGTGCTTTTAATCTCTCTTGAGAATCAGAGCTTTCTAGGTATATCTGAATTTGGTTGATTTCCATATTAAAATCCCTTAAATTTTGTTACATTTCTTTACATATACTAGCAAGGAATCCCTAAATCTGGGAGGATGAATTGTACAAAAATGCCAATACTAATGAGAAAGTTATTATGTCTGAAACTTTAGAAGTTAAGAATTCAGTGCCAAACATCCAACAACAAGAAATAGAAGAAGTAATTAAAGGGTTAGAACAATATCGGGAACGTATTATTAATGAAACTCTAGAAAAAGCAAAAAAAGTAAAAATACCTAAGGCTCAAGCCATGGCCAACTTATCACAACATCCAGAATTGTCCAAAATTGATCAAGCTCTCAATAAATTGCGTTCTGGGACACCACATTAAAAGCAAAAACCTACAGCTTAATAGTTATTTCAGTTGTTAATACCTCCAGCAACATCACGAGGTAAGGATTATCTGAAATTGACCTATTTTTTTGGGTGGGGGAGTAGGGAAGTAGGGAACTGGAGGAGTCGACTTATAGCGGTTTTCAAATTGATGAACTACATCACCATAACAAAAACCTTGTAGGGACGTTGCATGCAACGTCTCTACTGTGGTCTACCAAAATGAAAACTGCTGTATGACTTCTGTCTAACCATCTAATGACAGAAAGGATGAATAAGACTAGAGAGGAAATCCCAAAAATCAAGCCAAGGCCAGTCAACAAAACTCCAGACAAAAATTCAATAGCTTGGAGTATCTCGTAATATCTACTTGGAAATTTCTTCAAACTTTTTTACTTCTAATATCCCCTTGGTTATTGGTGCTCATATGTATTTAATCAGAAAATAGTTGGGAGTTGAGGTTGCAAATTTTCCCATGATTTATTCAATATAGACATCAGGGAGAGTTGTATTTTAAGCCTATAACTGGATATTGAAATCTGGCAAATTAAAATTACGAAAAAAATGTGGTTTATAGGTTTGAGGGAAAATGCTTCAATTATGGAAAAGTAAGTGGTACAATATAATTAATATTTACAAATATAAGTATTTACATATAACTGCAGATGGTGCTGATACTTCTAGAATGAATAGAATTCAAAAGGGCGTTGCACAGTGATGAATGATTAGGAGAATTTAGGAATGTGCTGATGTTTCAAACAACAGACAATTCATATCTAAGATTCTAATGCATTATTCCCTATTATGCAACACCTTAAAAAGAGAATAGTTAGTAGACAGAGGCTACTAAAAAAATATGAAACTTAATCGAGATTCATTGCTAAGGAAAGCTGTGAAGCCTACTTTTTACAAAAAGTATTGGCTCAATTTGGTAGAATATGCTAGTATATTTTTCTCGGCATTGGGGGTTTTTGGGGTAGCAGCTTCGGGACAAGCATTTTATGCAGTTGCCCCTATGACATTAGCCCTATCTCTGAATTTGGCCAATAGATACAGATTTGAAAAGCAGATGCAATTATCTCAAAGGTCTGAGATAGAAGATATTCATAGCTCTATGGAAAGATTAGAAAAAAATGCTGCAAAGGTAATATGGAAACTTCATCAACAGCTTTCTACAGAAATTCAACTTCGTCAACAGATTTCTACAGAAATTGAATCGGTTCGTGAAAAATTATGTACTGAATCAACACAAGCTGTGGACTCTGAGATACAACAGCAACTAACTATACTAGAAGACTCGGTTTCTTCTGTACAAGAAAGTTTAGCATCTATAGACCAAAAAGCTCTGAGTATAGATGATTGGGAAATAGTAAATGGACGTATCTATGTGATAGAAGAAGCGATCGCCAATCTGCAAAAAGATATGAAAGTATTGCTCAAGGAACCTCAAGTATATATATCCCAGCTTCAGGCCAGAATTGACGAAATTGAAGTACAAAATACTCAGGTGGTAAAACCTCACTTGAAACGTTTGATTATGCTTGTGAGGCAATTACAGCACTCTAATTATTCTACCTCATCTCATCAGTCTATAATTTCCAAACAATCTCTTAGAGAACATGCTGGAGAGTCAGTTAGGCAATCTGAAACTAGGTTTTAAGTTAAAAATAATTTAATCTCAAATTTGCAGTAGGAAAAATAGTAATAACTTATAGATATCTAATAAACTTGACCTGAAAATTAGGTCAATGGTCTTTCCTTTCTAGGGGATAAAAAAAAGAAAATTCAGTTATTTATTGGCTCTCTATTCCTAGTGGTTTTGATAACTTATATAGTCATCTAAAATAAGAATGGAACACTTTTTCTGCTGAGACTTAGTCATAGCAAGAAATATTTGTCTTAACCTAACTTCAAATAACTATAATTGTTAACTCATAACTAGAGTGACAGACCTTGTATGAAAATTATTACAGTTTTAACTCAATGACTGAAACGTTTACCCTAATTTTTGATGTTGATGGGACAATAGCTGATACAGAACGAGATGGCCATAGAGTAGCTTTTAATCAAGCTTTTGCTGAAGCAGGCCTAGACTGGGAATGGTCAGCTTCTTTTTATGGAGAATTACTGGCGATCGCTGGTGGTAAAGAACGGATAAACTTTTATATCGATCAGTATAAACCAAAGTTTGTATCATCAATTCCACTGCCAGAATTAATTTATAATCTACATGCAAGTAAAACAAGTTATTACCGAAAATTATTAAGAACAGGTTCTATACCATTACGGCCAGGAGTAGAAAGATTATTAAAAGAGGCACGAACTAATAAAATACGGTTGGCGATCGCTACTACTAGCGCCTTACCAAATGTAACGGCATTATTAGAGCATACTTTGGGTGTTGAAAGTATTTCTTGGTTTGAAATAATTGCGGCAGGGGATATGGTTCCCAGGAAGAAACCGGCACCAGATATTTATTATTATGTATTGGAAAAAATGAATATTCAAAGGGAAAATTGCATAGTATTTGAAGATTCACATCACGGTTTACAAGCGGCTTTACAAACCGGATTAAAAACAATTGTAACTGTTAATGATTATACTCGTAATCAAGATTTTACTGGTGCAACTCTAGTATTAAATAATTTAGGAGAACCAGAAAAACCATTTACTATTTTGACGGGAAAAGCTCCTGGTAGAACTTATTGCGATCTAAAACTAATAGAGTTTCTCCAATATTCATAAATAGTTTTGTTCCGGGTTTTTCGTATTGATTTAGCAAGACTAAAAAACTTCTTTCTATTGATAAATTATTCTTCCTAAATTCAGCTATTTATAACTTACATTTTCCCGGTTTACTTGGAACATTAAAAGAAGTATAAAAATCGGTATAGCGTTTATAGCGGTTTTCATTTTAGTAGACCATAGTAGGGACGTTCCAAAGATAGCCCCTACAGTTGTCTACTATGAAAAAACTGCTCCCATTCCTTCTCTTGAGTGGTTAGGGGTAAGTACCTATCTCACTATCCCCGGGCCTTTAGACCGGGGAGAATGTCAAAAAATTATTATCTTACCTAAAACTATAAGTTTTGCTGAAACCCAAAAAAGACAAAATTACTTTCAGTAATAGTGGTATTGAATAACTGAGCAATTTCCTGTCCAAAAGCCGAAATAATAATATCATTTCCTAATTGTTGGTAATCCCAAAGCTCTCCTTTATTGCCTAAATTTAAAACAGTATTAGCAAAGCCAATGACGTCATCTTCTGGATTAAAATCATTAATTTGGTTAAGATTTTCTGGTAGATCATTATCATTAGTACTAACCCAAAGTTGATCCTTTCCTTCCCCTAAACTAACATAATTTCCACCTTGCCCTGTACCCGCAAAGATAACATCATTATCATTACCTAAAATAATACGATTACTAGTACCAGTAAAAACTATATCATTACCACTACCAGTGTTAATCCAATTGTTTATTCCTACTTGAGAAACATCAACGTTATCATTACCACTACCAGTAAATAATATTTGTTTTGCTCCTTCAAATTGAGTATCTTCAGGAAACGCACTATCGAATATATCATCACCAGCAGTACCGAAAACAACTGGAAGTGATTCAGGCTCTTCAATCCTATCTACAATTTGAACTACTTTACTAGCACGGGGAATAGAAAAATCAGATGAACCTGATTGTACTTGAATATCGACTGTCAAGGAATCTAAGATGTCATTAAGATTATATTCTATACCGTAAGGAGTAGGAATTGGTTGAGTTAACAAAGTTCTGATTAGATTTTTATTGAGAATTTCCCAGAAATCAGTTTCATTGGGATAATTAACCAGAAAATTATTAATAAACTCAGCAATAGGGATAAAATCAGGATATTCAAAGGGATTTTCTTGGCCAATACCTTCCTTGTAATCCATATCAACAGCAATGTCGATAACTGCTTGCCCTTGATGTTCTATCTCGTAATCTAGTAATTCAAAACTGAAATTCTCCCCTAAATTAACTTCTACTTCTGTTTCAGGTGTACCTACTACTTTACTAGCACGGGGAATAGAAAAATCAGATGAACCTGATTGTACTTCAATATCGACTGTTAAGGAATCTAAGACTTCATCGAGGTTATATTCCACACCGTAAGGAGTAGGAATAGGTTGAGTTAATAAGGTTCTGATCAGATTTTTATTGAGAATTTCCCAGAAATCAGTTTCATTGGGATAATTAACCAGAAAATTATTAATAAACTCAGCAATAGGGATAAAATCAGGATATTCAAAGGGATTTTCTTGGCCAATAC